>JAADGJ010000061.1:132029-137614 GCA_013152435.1 Chloroflexota bacterium
TACAATCGCGGTATAATTTCGATAAAGCCTGCATGACTCTCGATCAGCACAACATATCGCTGGTGAACATCCGGCTTCCAAACCTCAACAAGAGCGTCACTCCGGTTGCCCATCGGACGTTCCAAGCACCCAGGATCCACACCCGATCGCGATAGACAATGAGTCGCCTCTCGATCTCCCTGCTGGGCGCCTTCCAGGCCCGCCTGGGAACAGAACCGATCACCCAATTTGAATCGAATAAGGCCCGTGCGCTCCTGGCCTACCTGGCCGTGGAATCGGACCAGCCCCATCGCCGAGAGACGCTGGCGGGCCTGCTGTGGCCCCACCAACCCGAACGAACCGCCCGGCACAACCTGAGCCAGGCGCTCCTTAGCCTGCGCCGCGCCATCGGAGACTACGACGCGACTCCTTCCTTCCTGATCATCACGCGCGAGACGATCCAATTCAACAAGGCCAGCGACCACTGGCTGGATGTGGCGGAGTTCATCGCCCTGCTGGATACTTGCGAGCAACATTCCCACCAACAGGAGGAGGATTGCCCTCCCTGCCTTGCCCGATTACAACAGGCCATGGCGTTATACCAGGGCAACTTCCTGGAGGAGTTCTCGTTAGAGGATGCCGCCCCCTTCGAGGAATGGTGTGTGCTACAACGGGAGCGGCTCTACCTCCTGGCCACGACCACTCTGCAACGCCTGGTCCGATGCCATGCCAGGCGCGGCGAGCACGAGAAGGCGCTTCAATACGCCCGACAATGGGTAGGCCTGGATCCATGGCAGGAAGAGGCCCATCGGCAACTGATGCATCTACTGGCCCTCAGCGGGCGACGGATCGAGGCCTTGGCGCAATATCAGGCTTACCAACGCATCCTGGTCGATGAGATGGGTATCAAGCCGACGGCGGAGATGACCAGGCTGTATGAGCGGATTCGGGACGGGGACATTGGCCAGATCCAGCAAAGGGAGGACATCCCCCGTGCGGCGGACCGGACCTCAACCCGGCTCACGATCGGTCCTTCCCCCTTGAGGATGGAGGAATCCCCATCCCATTTCGTCGCTCGAAGCCGGGAGATGGAGTGGCTGTCGGTGCAGCTCGACCTGGCGCTGAGCGGAAGAGGGCGGGTCGTCTTCGTCACCGGCGGCGCCGGCTGGGGAAAGACGACGCTGATCCGGGAGTTCGCCCATCGCGCCCAGGAGATCCACCCGGACCTCATCGTCGCCGGTGGAAACTGCAACGCTTACACGGGGATCGGAGATCCCTACCTCCCCTTCCGAGAGATCCTGGACCTGCTCTCCGGGGATGTCGAAGCCCAGTGGAGGGCGGGAACGATCACCCACGAACATGCTCACCGTCTGTGGAAAACCCTCCCCCTCGTGGTGCACGCGCTGGTGGAGGACGGACCGGACCTGATCGACACCTTCGTACCCGGCGCCGCGCTGGCAGCCCGCGCGGCCACCCACGCATCCGATGGTGGAGCCTGGCTGGATCGGCTACAGGCGCTTGTGGAACGGAAGGCGACCACCCCCAATCCAGAGCATCCCCAGCAGAGCGATCTCTTCCGACAGTACACCCGGGTGCTCCAGACCCTGGCACATCAGGCGCCGCTTCTGCTGCTGCTAGACGACCTGCAGTGGGCCGACCTCGGCACCATCAGCCTGCTGTTCCACCTGGGCCGACGGTTGGCGGGCAGCCGCATCCTGATCCTGGGCGCCTACCGATCGGAGGAGGTCACCAGCGGCCGAGGCGAGAAACCGCATCCCCTGCAACCCGTCGTCGACGAGTTTGTGCGTCACTTCGGGGACATCGTGATGGAGTTGGGTAGAACGGAGGATCGAGCGTTCGTGGACGCCTTCCTGGACAGCGAGCCCAACCGATTGGGCGCTGCGTTCCGGGATACGCTCTACCGGCAAACCGGAGGCCACCCCCTGTTCACCGTCGAGCTCTTGCGCGGCATGCAGGAGCGGGGGGACCTGGTCCGAGACGAGGCCGGCCGCTGGATGGAAGGGCCGACGCTGGACTGGGAGACCCTGCCGGCGCGAGTGGAGGCGACGATCGCCGAACGTATCAGCCGGCTACCCGAGGAGTTGCAGGCGATCCTGACCGTCGCCAGCGTGGAGGGCGAGGAGTTCACGGCCGAGGTGGTGGCTCGTGTTCGGGCGACCGATGAATGGGACATGGTGCAGCGCTTGAGCAACGAGCTGGAAAAGCGGCACCGCCTGGTGAGAGCCCAGGGCATCCAGCGGGTGGGAGATCGGCGCCTATCTCGCTACCGGTTCCGACACCATCTGTTCCAGAGGTATCTGTACAATCGTCTGGACGAGGTAGAGCGGGTGACCCTCCACGAGGAGGTGGGCTACACTCTGGAGGAGCTGTACGGAGATCAGGCGGGAGAGATCTGCGTCTCGTTGGCCCGGCACTTTGAGGAGGCGCGGATCGCGGACAAAGCAGTCGAGTACCTACGCCAGGCCGGAGAAAGGGCGGTACGACTCTCGGCTCACGAAGAGGCTATCGCACATTTCACCAAGGCGTTGAGCCTGCTCGAGACGCTGCCAGAGGGTCCGGAGCACACCCGTCAAGAGCTTGCCCTGCAGGTTCTCCTGGGCAACGCGCTGCTCGCCACCAAGGGCTACACGGCTCCGGAAGTCGGAGAATGTTACGCCCGGGCGCGAGTGCTATGTCGTCAGGCGGGCGAGACTCCCCAGCTCTTCCCGGTGCTGCACGGGCTACATCGGTTTTACCTGGCACGGGCGGAGCTGCAGACGTCACGCGACCTGGCGGAGCAGTGCCTGGAGCTGGCACATCGCCAAGCGGACCCCTCCCTCCTCGTGCCGGCCTATCGGATGATGGGGACCACGCTGTTCTTCCTGGGAGAGTTTGCACCGGCCCTGGAGCATTTCGAGCGAGGAATAGCGCTTTATGACGCCGAACGGCACCGCCCTTATGCCTTGCTTTGCGGCCAGGATGAGGGGGTGGGTTGCCGGGGCTATTCGGCTTGGGCGCTGTGGGATCTGGGCTATCCGGACCAGGCCCTCGCCAGAAGCCGCGAGGCGCTCACTCTGGCCCAGACGTTGTCCCATCCCTACAGCCTGGCCTATGCTCTGGTCCTCGCCGCCTGGCTCCGCCATTTCCGCCGTGAAGCGCCGGAAACCAAAGAGCTGGCGGAGGCAGCCATCGACCTCTCGGCCAAACGGGGATTCGCGTTTTGGTGGACGTTTGGCACAGTGCTACGCGGCTGGGCGCTGATGGAACAAGGGCAGGTTGAAGCGGGAACCGAGTTGATATCCCAGGGACTGGATGCCACCCGATCCATGGGGATCGGCATTGGCCGCCCACACGCCCTGAGCATGTTAGCCGAAGCGCGCGCGAAAGCGGGGCAGATCGAGGAGGCGCTTGCACTGCTGGACGAGGCCCTGGCCACGGCGCACGAAAACGGAGAGGCTTGTTCCTTCGCAGATCTATATCGCCTCAAGGGAGAACACCTGTTGGCCCTCTCCGATGAGAATCAAGCCGAGGCCGAAGCCTGCTTCCGTCAAGCCATCAAGA
Source organism: Chloroflexota bacterium (assembly GCA_013152435.1). Lineage (NCBI taxonomy): Bacteria > Bacillati > Chloroflexota > Chloroflexota bacterium. The sequence goes on from JAADGJ010000061.1 coordinate 135,570, forward strand.
TCGCCCGCCAGCGGAGTGCGAAGCTAGTGGAACTGCGGACGGTGACGAGCTTGAGCCGGCTGTGGTGGAGCCAGGGCAAGAGCGAAAAAGCCCGACAACTGCTGGCGCAGGCCTACGGCTGGTTTACTGAAGGATTCGATATCATAGACCTAAAGGAGGCAAAGGCTCTGCTCGACGCGTTGTCGTGAGCGGAAGGATTGTGGGACATGTAGCTATAGAGGCACGGCGGCGTGTCACCCGACTTTACGTCGCATGACACGGGGCCGTGCCCCTACCCCAAACCGGGCCCCTTCGACCGTTATCCGCAGATGGGCGGCCTGCGATCGAACCAGGGCCTCGCCCGCTCCAACTGGCCCGCCAGCCGGAAGAGCGTGGCCTCATCCCCATAGCGCCCCATGAAGTGCATGCCGATAGGCAACCCCTCATCACTCCAATACAGCGGGACCGACATGGCGGGCTGGCCGGTGACGTTGGCCAACGGAGTGTACGGGACGAACGAGAACGACTGCTGAGCGGCCTTGCGGATCCCACCCAACAGATCCAACAGCCGCCCGGCGCCCAGCCTCCCCAACAGCCTCATGGCGAACATCTCCACGGGCTCCGGATGCAGCGCGCCGAGCGGCAGGGGCGGCGATGCCAGCGTCGGGGTGAGCAGCACGTCATACTCCTCGAAGAACCGGCCGATTCGGCGAGCGGCCTGTTGCAGCAGACGCAACGAGGCGGAGAACTTCGAGGCGGGGATCTGTCCCCCCATCAACGCCAGCGCCCAGGTAGCGGGCTCGAAGTCCTCAGCCCTCGCCTTGCGCCCCACCAGAGCCTCGGCCGCCTCGATGTCAGCCCGAAGGTTCCCCGCCACCAGGGTCAGGAACGCCTCGGCAAACGGCTCCTTATCCACCTCCGGCGCCGCCTCCACCATCTCGTGGCCCAGATCTCGACACAGCCGAACGGTCTCCTCCAGCCCCTTCACACAATCCTCATGCACGGCATCGCCCAGGAACGGCTTGGTAGTGAAGGCGATACGCAACCTGCCAGGGTCCTGCCCGACCTCCTCCAGGAAGGGGCGTGATGGCGGCGGGGCGTAATAAGGCGCGCCCACATCGGGCCCGGCGGTGGCATCGAGCAAGGCGGCGCTATCCCGCACGGAGAGGGTCAGCGCGTGCTCGCAGGTCAGGCCATGCCACACCTCGCCGACATCAGGCCCCAGAGGGGTGCGTCCCCGGGTCGGCTTGAAGCCGAATAGGCCACAACAGGAGGCCGGGATGCGGATGGAGCCGCCGCCATCGTTCCCGTGGGCCAGCGGCACCATGCGGGCGGCCACCGCCGCCGCAGCCCCACCGCTGGAGCCCCCCGGCGTACGGCCCGGATCCCACGGGTTTCGGGTGGGGCCGAACAGCTCCGGCTCGGTCGTCGGTAGTAGCCCCATCTCGGGCACATTGGTCTTTCCGAGGAAGACGAGGCCGGCCGCCTTGAGCCGCAGCACCAGCTCGCTATCGTGGTCGGGCACGAAATCTCGGAGGAACCGGCTGCCGCTGCGCATGGGCTCACCCGCATAGAGGGTCACGACGTCCTTCAGCAGGAACGGAACGCCCCGGAAGGGACCCTCGGGGAGCGTCCCCTCAGCGGCCTCCCGTGCCCGATCATACATCTTATGGATGACTGCGTTGAGCTGTGGGTTCAACCGCTCAATGCGGCTGATCGCCTCCTCCACCAGATCGATCGGCCTGACCTCTCCTTTGCGCACCAACTCGGCCAGGCCGAGCCCATCGTACTTATCGTAGTCGCTGAAGCCACCCATCATTCCCCCTTCTGTAGTTGCTTGTAGAGTCATACCCCCATTTGCTCATGAACAACACACCCCCATCCCCAACCGGCCTCGCCCTGCCAGATGGGTTTCCCCAGGGCAAGGCGAGGCCGGTAAAGGGCGGGGAAAAAAACGGTTTTTCCGGAGGGGCGCTAGCCCCTCCCTGAAGTTTGGCTTTTTGGAGAAGGGACTAGTCAAAAGGGAACGCCTTGGGTAAAGTAGAGAAAGTAAAGAACCAAACCCC
>JAADGJ010000062.1 GCA_013152435.1 Chloroflexota bacterium
CCCTTCTCCCGGGCTCGGGAGAAGGGGGTTTGGGGGATGAGGGCCGTTTTCCCTCGGTCGATGATCAGGGGAATGTCTTGCGTCGGACGACACGCGGGGTGTTCCTACCACCCCGATTTCTATCACCGACTTTGAAAAAGCCCTGTGTGAGGGGCGCGGTCATTTGCATGGCTGGATCGCCGCATGGTATAATCGGCCAACCGACTGAAAGAGGGAGACGAGATCCGTGGTCACGTATCTGTATATCGTACAAATCATCCTCGCCATCGCTTTGATCGTCATGGTGATCCTTCAGGCGCGAGGCAGCGACCTGGGCGGTGTCTTCGGCGGTAGTGGTGGCAGCGTCTTTCGTACCCGTCGTGGTGTGGAGAAGACCCTCTTCAACGCGACGATCGTTTTGAGCATCCTCTTCTTCCTCGCGTCCTTGGCTACCGTGATCGTCCAGGGTTAAGCGGAAGACTCTCACCGTCTTGGCCATCTCATCATCCGATCGGAGCGGATCAAGTCCTGTGGGACGTTACGTCCGTTGGCAGGTTGCCATCGCCCTTTTGGGCATCGTGTTGCTGTCGGCGTTGCTGGCCTACTCCGCGTACAGCTTCACCAACGTCATCGTTCCGGATCGCGGTGGGACTTTCCGCGAGGGCGTGGCCGGGAGCGCTCAATACATCAATCCCTTACTCTGCCATTACAATGAGGTCGATCAAGACCTCTGTGCGTTAGTATTCAGCGGGCTTACTCGCTTCGATCAGCACGGCCAGGTGGTCCCCGATCTGGCCGATGGCCCGCCCCAAATCTCCCCGGATGGCCTCTCGTATACCTTTCGGCTCCGACCGGGCCTGCAGTGGCATGATGGCGCCCCCATTACCGCGGACGATGTGCTCTTCACCGTCCGCATGATGCAGGATCCGGATTTCCCCGGGGCCCCCTTTCTGGGAGATCTCTGGCGAACGGTCGAGGCGGAGAAGGTGGATGATCTCACCGTCCGCTTCATTCTCTCCCAGCCGTTCACGCCCTTCCTGGACTATACGACGACGGGGCTCCTGCCCCAACACCTGTGGAGCGCCGTTCCGGCGGGTCAGCTGCTCCAGTCGCAGCTGAACACCCAGCCTGTGGGCAGCGGTCCCTTTCAGGTGACGGAGGTCAACGCGGATCGCATCCGTCTGGAGCCGAGCCCGCGCTATCGCGGCCCTCTGCCCTATTTGACCGCGCTGGAATTCCACTTCTATCCGGATTACCCAAGCCTGTTCGAGGCCTTCGTCCGTGATGAGATCGACGGGATCAGCCGGATCCTGCCGCAAGACCTGGCTCAGGCGGAGGCTCGTGAGGATCTGCAGATCTTTTCCGCTCCTCTGTCCGGCTATGTGATCATCCTGCTCAATCTGCAGAATCCGAACGTCCCCTTCTTGCAGGACAAGGCGGTTCGGCAGGCTTTGATGTATGCGCTGGATCGTCAGAAATTGATCGACGAGGTGCTTGCAGGGCAGGGGCTCGTGGCGCACAGCCCGGTGATGCCCTATAACTGGGCGTATAACCCCGAGGTGAAGCGGTACACCCAGGACGTGGAGCGGGCTCGTCGTCTGCTGGAAGAGGCCGGTTACGTGGATGGAGATGGCGATGGCGTGCGCGAGAAGGACGGCCGGCCGTTGCGCCTGATCCTGCTCAGCGACGATGACCCCGCGCGCCAGCGTCTGGCGCAGGCCATCAGCCAGGCGTGGCGGGTGATTGGGGTGGAGGCTGTGCCTCAGGCGGTGAGCTTCACCGGGCTCGTCAGCGATTTCGTCTACCCTCGTGAGTTCGACGCCGCCATCGTGAGCTGGGAACTCGCCGGGGACCCAGATCCGTATCCGCTGTGGCACTCCACCCAGGCCACGGAGGACGGCCAGAATTACGGCGGGTGGTCCAATCCTCGCGCGGATGAGATCATGGAGCAGGCGCGGTCCATCACGGACATCGAGGAGCGCAAGGCCCTCTACGCTGAGTTCCAGGAGATCTTCGCGAAGGAGCTTCCCGGGCTCCTGCTTTACTATCCCGTGTACACCTACGGGGTCAGCAGCAAGGTCCACGGCGTCGAGATCGGCCCCCTGAATACGCCCAGCGATCGCTTCCGAACGATCGCCCGCTGGTACATCGCCACCCGGCGTGTGACCCTGCCCGAGGCTCGGGCGGGCGCCTCCGCGGCGACACCACCCTCTCAAGCCCCTTAGCCTCAGCTCTATCCTCTTTCGCGGGGATCGTTTCATCTACGGCTTCGTCCTGGTGCGGATAGCGGAAGGCAGCGCCTTTCGCCGCCCGGAAGGCCGATCTTGAGGAGCGAGCCGGTCTCGGTCCCTGCAAGTGTCAGTATGCCGATATGAACGTTGGACTTTGCAAAGGCCTTGATGCGCTATCGGGTGCGCATTGGCCTGCCCCGGGAACGATGTTATAATAGCTCCTGCGGCACTCCGTGTGGCGAGATTTCCCCTCGTTGCGATACAGGATGCTATTCGATATGAGGATATGGCTGGGGGTCGCCACCTGGGCTGAGGAGCTCAGATGGCGTCGTTCGTATGATGCCAATGCTGACGGCTTGAGATGAACGGGAGGGATCTTTCCCCAAGAGGGTGGCTGTTCAGAGGAGGGGGGCGTTGGATACGACACAGTTGAGCCAGATGGTAAGCTGGCTGGATGAGGCGCACCGCAAGGACCGGGATGAGATCACCCGGCTGCAGCAGCTGTTGGAGGCGCAGACGGCGACCATCCAGGAGCAATCGCATCGGATACAGGACCTGGAGGGTCGGCTGGCCAGCGTCCAGGCCCAGCTCACCCGTTTCGAGCAGTTGGAGCAATCCATCGAGCAATTCAAGAACGAAGTCGGCCTGATGATCGAGCGCCTGGAGGAGGAGATCCTGCGAAATCAGCGGGAGCTGGAGCGGGCGCGAGTATCGGATCGCGAGGCGATGGCGCGATCCATCAGCGAGATCCGGCGAGACCTGGCGCGGTTTAACCGCGTCGAGGAGGAGCTGGACGTGCGGAAGGCGGAGGATCAACGGCTCAGCGAGCAGCTCATGGACTTGCGCCAGCAGGTGGCCACGATGAGCAAAGACCTCGACGAGCGCACCCGTGATCTTCCGTATATCTCTGAGCAGCGCAATCAGGACGCCAAGCGCATCGCTCAACTGCAACAGGAGACGATCGAGCTCTTCAAGCGCGTGGACACGGTGGCCAACCGGCTTCCTCTTCTGGAGGCGAGCATCCAGAAGGCCACCCAGGCGGTGCAGGCTCTGTCGCCGCTTCCCGCGGAGCTGAAACGCTCTCAGGAGTCGTTTATCGAGCAGGTCAAGCTCGCTCAGGTGGAGCAGGAGCGGCAACTGCGCGATTTCCGTGATGAGATGACGGAATATCGGGACATGATCGAGGCCCAGCGCAGACGCCTGCAGGACCTGGCGGAGGCCGCTGAGGAGAGCAAGCAGGCCGTCCAACTGATCGAGCAATTCCAGCAGACGATCCAGCGTGAGCAGAAGCAGGTGGCCGAGCTACAGCGGTTGGCGGAGGAGCGCCAGCGCAGGGCCTGGGAGACCTTCCAGGAGGAGTATGAGAAGCGCTGGCAGAAGGAGCTCATCAACTGGCAGCAGCGCTGGCAACGGCAGGAACAGCTGAACCAGACGATTTTGGGCCGCTTCCCCTCGATCGAGGCGCAGTTGAAGGAGCACGCCGCGCATATCCAGCAGCTCTGGCATCTCCAGGAGGAATATGGATCCCATCGCCTTCAGGAGGCGCAGAGGTGGCTGGATGCCCTGGAGGCTGCCCTGGATAAGCGTGATGAGATCGAGGCGGCGGAAGGAGACCATACCGGGTCGGCGTAGCGTTCGTAAGATCCGGCAGAAACGATCATAAGGCTTTCACGCAAGGGCGGTCGGTAGCATACGGCCGCCCTTCCCCAATCAAAGCGAGCGAGGCAGATCTATGCACGTCATCGGGACCGCCGGGCATGTCGATCACGGGAAGTCGACCCTCGTCCTGGCGCTTACGGGGATTGACCCCGATCGCCTGAAGGAAGAGAAAGAACGGGAGATGACGATCGATCTGGGGTTTGCCTGGCTCACCCTGCCGGACGGCGACACGATCGGCATCGTGGATGTACCGGGGCATATCGACTTCATCAAGAACATGCTGGCCGGGGTGGGCGGGATCGACGCGGCATTGCTGGTGGTCGCTGCGGACGAAGGGGTGATGCCGCAGACCCGTGAGCATCTGGCCATCCTCGATCTGTTGGCAATCCCCGGCGGCGTGATCGCCCTCACCAAGATCGATCTGATCGACGACCCGGAGTGGATGGATCTGGTGCGGGAGGATATCCGTGAGGCGGTGCAAGGGACCTGCCTCGCTGAGGCCCCCATCGTGCCCGTTTCCGCTCACACCGGAGAGGGCCTGGAGGCGCTCAAGGATACTTTGATCCAGGTGCTTGCCTCGGTGCCTGCCCGGGGCGACCGGGGGAGGCCTCGGCTGCCCATCGATCGGGTCTTCAGCCTGCCGGGGTTTGGGACGATCGTCACCGGCACGCTGATCGATGGCTCTTTGCAGGTGGGGCAGGAGGTCGCCATCGTGCCCGGCCGCGGGGGGGAGCCGCTGAAGGCCCGCATCCGGGGGCTGCAGAGTTATCACCGTAAGACGGAGCGGGCGTTGCCGGGCAGCCGGGTGGCCATCAATCTGACCGGCGTGCACACGGACGATCTGGAGCGGGGGATGGTGGTGACGCTGCCGGGCGCGATCACGCCCAGCACGCTCATCGATGTGCGGCTCCGGGTGCTGCCCGATGCGCCCTTCCCGGTGCGGCACAATTTCAACGTCGCTTTCTTCTCCGGCTCGGCCGAGGTCCTGGCGCGCACGCGGCTGCTGGACGCGGAGATCATTCGGCCGGGGGGCGAGGGATGGGTGCAGTTGCACCTGCAGCGCCCGGTGGCGGTGCTTCCCGGCGATCGCTTTATCCTGCGGTTGCCCTCCCCGAGTTACACCCTGGGAGGTGGCGTGATCGTGGATACCGCGCCGCGTCGCTGGCGCCGATTCCGCGAGGAGGTCATCCGGCGGTTGGAGATGCTGGCTCACGGATCCCCGGCGCAGCAGGTCCTGCACGCGCTGGAGGTCGTGGGACCGGCCCGCCTGTCGGAGATCGTCGCCCAGAGCCAGCTTCCGGCGGATACGGTCAGGAAAGCTTTGCATGAGCTGGTCGAAGAGGGGAGCGTGGAGACGTTGACGGGGGAGCCCGTTCGCCTGGAGCAGGATGATCCGTTGCTCATCGCGGCGGAGGGATGGCGCCGTCTGCGGGAGAGGTTGACGTCCATCCTGGAGGACTACCACCGGCGTTATCCGCTGCGGCCCGGCATGGCTCGGCAGGAGCTGAAGGGTCGCTTGGAGGAGCGAGGGCGGAGGTACAGCACCCGGGCGTACAATGAGATCATCGCTCGCGCCGAGCAGGAGGGGGTGGTCGAGGCCGATAACGCCCTGGTGCGGAAGGCCGGCTTCCGGGTCGCTTTTACCCCTGAGCAGGAGCGGTCGATCCAGACCCTGTTGGCCGCCTTCGAGCGGCAGCCTTATGCGCCGCCGTCCGTAGCCGACGCGATCGCCAGCGTTGGGGCGGATGTCTTCCAGGCGCTGATCGATCAGGGCCGACTGGTGCGGGTCAGCGAGGATGTGGTCTTCAGCGCTGCCGCTTACGAGCAAATGGTCGCGGATGTGAAGGCGTTCATCGAGCGTGAGGGGAGCATCACCATCGCCCAGGTGCGCGATCTGTTCCACACCAGCCGGAAATACGCCCTGGCCTTGATGGAGCATCTGGATGCCCAGCGTGTCACCCGGCGCGTCGGCGATGTGCGGGTGCTGCGGCGCTAATGGGGGCTCTTATTCCCAGGGGATATCCGTGGCCTTGTAGACGATTCGTCCCCCGATCAGGGTCGCCTCCACTCGTGTGTCCAGGATCTCCTCCGCCGGGCAGGAGAGCACATCCCGGGATAGCACCACCATGTCGGCCAGCTTGCCTGGCTCAAGTGATCCCTTGATTCCTTCCTCTCCGGCCGCGTAAGCGGCGCCCAGGGTGTATGCGTGCAGTGCCTCCCTCGCCGTGATGCGTTCCTGGGGTTGCCAGCCGTCGGGACCGGGAGCCCCGTCCGGCCTCCGACGCGTCACAGCCGCATACAGCCCTGCCAGCACGTCGAAAGGTTCCACCGGCGCGTCCGACCCGAAAGCGAGGCGCGTCCCTGCGTCCAGCAGGCTGCGCCAGGCATAGGCGAGTCGGCATCGCTCCGGTCCCCAGAACTGCTCCGCCATCTCCATGTCCGACGTGGCGTGAATGGGCTGCATGGAAGCGATGATGTCCAGTCGTGCCAGCCGGGGGAGATCGTCGGGGTGTAGCAGCTGAACGTGCTCGATCCGATGACGCAGTTGGGGGCGGCCCGCCCTCGCCTCCTCCGCTCGCACGGCCTCCAGGGCGTTGAGGATGCGCCGATTCGCTCGATCGCCGATGGCGTGCACGCTGACGGACAGCCCGGCGCGGCTGGCCTGTAGGGCGTATTCTCGCATCTCATCCTCTCCCGTGACGGGCACGCCGCGATTCTCCGGCTCCCCGTCATAGGGGTGCAGCATGTCGGCGGTGCGGGATCCCAGCGCCCCGTCCATGAAGAATTTCACGCCGCCGATGCGCAGCCACTTGTCGCCGAAGCCGGACTGGATCCCCGCCTCGATGAAGGTCCCCAGCCGGGTGGCCGGTATATGGTGGAGCACGCGTATGCCCAACCCGCCGACGCGGCGCAGCGCCTGGAACGCCCGGAATGCCAGCAGATCGTCGGTGTCGGAGATCTCATGGATGCTGGTCAGGCCGGCCCGCCAGGCCAGCGGCTGCGCCTCTCGCAGGGCGGCTACAGCCTGCTCGACCGTCGGCGGTGGGACCACGCGTTGCACCAACTCCACGGCTCGTTCGGAGAGGATGCCTGTGGGCTCGCCGGTGGCCGGGTCTCGCTCGATGCGCCCTCCGTGAGGGTCGGGGGTCTCCCGGGTCACGTTCGCCAGGCGGAGCGTCAGCGAATTCACCCAGATGGAGTGGTAGTCCTTGGAGTGAAGCAGCACGGGGTGGCGCGGCGCGATGGCATCCAGCATCTGGCGGGTCGGCCAGGCCGCCCCTGGCCATGCGTTGCGATCGAACCCACCGCCCAGGATCCAGGCCTCTGGCGGGGTGACGGCGGCCCGCTTGGCCACGCGCTCGAGGGCCTCCTCCGGCGAGGCCGCGTCCGACAGATCGATCCACTGCCGCCGCAGCGCCCACTGGACGAAGTGGATATGCGCGTCGATGAAGCCGGGCACAACCGTCCGTCCCTGCAGATCGAGGACCCGCGTGTTCGGCCCCCTCAGGGCTCGGGTCTCCTCGTCCGCCCCGACGGCCAGGATCCGGTCGCCGCGAATGGCTGCTGCCGTTGCAAATGGCAAGGCCGCGCTCATCGTATGAACGCGGCCGTTGGACAGGATCAGATCGGCTTCGCACGTGCTCATGCAGTCATTCCCCCACCACCGACCAGACGTTCATAGAGATGCTGCAACTCCTCTTCGGAGTAGAAGTAGATGACCAGCCGCCCCCCTCTGCGCGAGCGGGAGAGGTTCACCTTCGTGCCCAGGGCGTCTCGGAACTGGGCCTCCAGCGCCCGGGTTTCCATGGCCAGGGGGTCGTCCTCCTCTTTGGCCTGACCGTTGTCCGCGGCCTCGGCGGCCGCCATCATACGTCGCACCAGCTCCTCCGTCTGGCGGACGGTGTAGCCGCGGCGGATCACCTCTTCCATTGCGGCCACCTGTGATGCCTCGTCCGGGAGGCTGAGCAGCGCCCGGGCGTGCCCCTCGGTGATCTTGCCGGCGCTCAGCGCCTCTTTCACCGGCTGGGAGAGGTTCAGCAGCCGGACGGAGTTGGCCACGGCCACCCGGCTCTTGCCGACTTTGGCGGCCACCTGCTCCTGGGTGAGCCCGAACTCGTCCATCAGAGCGCGATAGGCGGCAGCCTCCTCCAGCGGGTTCAGATCCGCCCGCTGGATATTCTCCACCAGCGCCCATTCGAGCATGGCCTGGGGGGTAGCCTCCCGCACGATGGCGGGCACCTCTTTGAGGCCGGCCAACCGGGCTGCCCGCCAGCGACGCTCTCCCGCGATGAGGGTGTAAGAGACGTCAGCCCCCAGGGGGGCGCGGGTGACGATCAGCGGCTGTATCACCCCGTGTTCGCGAATGGAGGCGGCCAACTCCGCCAGCGCGTCGGGATCGAGGGCATGCCGGGGCTGGTGGGGATTCGGCCCGATCGCCTCAACCGGGATCTGGACAATGCCCGTCTCTTCCACTTCCGATGGCGTGGTGACGCTCGCGCTGATCAGCGCGCTCAGGCCACGCCCCAGACCACGCTTTGACATGCTCACTTTGCACCTCCCCCTGACGTCCTCTCGACGGACAGTGATGGGGCTCCCGGCTTCTGGGCATTGGAACGGCGAGCGCGCATCGCGATCTCCTGCGCCAGGGCCGCGTAGGCCAGCGCTCCGGTGGAGCTGGGTGCGTAGGTCAGGATCGGCTCGCCATAGCTGGGCGCCTCGCTCAGGCGCACGTTGCGGGGGATGACCGTCTCGAATACCTGGTTGGGGAAGTGGCGACGCACTTCCTCCGCCACCTGCTGCGAGAGGTTGGTGCGGGCATCGTACATGGTCAGCACCATGCCCGCGATGCGCAGACCAGGGTTCAGCCGCGTCCGCACCAGTTGGATGGTCTGCAGCAGTCGCGTCAGCCCCTCCAGGGCCAGGTACTCGCATTGCACCGGGATGATCACCCCGTCGCGAGCGGCCGCCAGGCCGTTGACCGTCAGCAGGCCCAGGCTGGGCGGGCTATCGATGAAGACGAAGTCATAGTGTGCCCACACCTGTGCCAGTGCACGCGCCAGCAGCCGCTCTCGCCCCTCGATCCCCACCAACTCCACCTCGGCCCCGGCCAGCGCTGGCGAGGAGGGCGCGACGCTCAGCCGAGGTCGCCGGGTGGGAATGATCACCTCCTCCATCGTCGCGTTGCCGATCAGCGCGTCGTAGATCGATCGCGATAGATCGGCCACGGAGATCCCGATGCTGCTGGTGGCGTTGGCCTGGGGATCGATGTCCGCCAACAGGACGCGATAACCCGCCGCCGCCAGGTAAGCGCCTACATTGACGGCGGTGGTGGTCTTGCCCACCCCCCCTTTCTGATTGGCGAACGCGTAAACGGTGGTCATAGTCGTATTCAGGGTAGGTGACCTGCCCATTTAGAAAGGCCGAGCGTGCTAAACATGCTCGGCCAGCCATGCCTCCACAGTCTCCCGCGTGGGGATGCCCTGCACCCCTGGCGCCTCCACGGAGAAGGAGGCGACCACATTCGCGAAGTGCGCGGCCGCCAGGGGGTCGCCCGTCTCATCCAGACGGATGAGGAAGGCGGCAGTGAACACATCCCCTGCCCCGGTGGGATCCACCTCCTTCGCCGGCCGAGGAGGCACGTGGTGTGCTTCCCCGCGCCAATAGACGATGCAGCCCCGCGACGCCTGGGTCAGTACCACGATCTCGGTGTAGGCGGTGTACTGCTTCAGCGGCGCGTAATCTCCTCCCAGGTCCTCGTCGCTCAATACCAACACGCGAGCGGCCTTCAGCACCGTTTCCGCGTGTTCCCAGGGCTGCGGTAGCACGCGGCCGGACTCGTCCCAGCGTCGCAGCCATCCCTGGGGGACCACCCCCACCAGGGAATGGGGAAACGCTGCCGCCATCTCAGGATCCACCTCCTGGGCCACCGGTCCCAGAAGGACGATCCTGGGATGACGCCATTGCGGCGGCACGCTTGTGATCGTAATCGGCTCGGCGATCTCGCTTACGAACTGCTGTCGGTGTCCGTTGCGGTACACGTTACGAAATGTCGTCGTATACAGGGAGGGCAGAATGTGTACGTCGATGCCCTTGTAGTAACCGTTCCGTATGATGGACGGGTCGGCTCGGGTCAGGATCGCCGCTCGACGCCCCAGGCGTCGGGCGGTCAATGCCGCATAGGTCGCCGTCCCGCCCAATGTAAAGCCGTTCGGCTGCAGGTCTTTCGTGATGTGACCGATCACCAGAAAATCCACGTCTCCTCACCTCCTTCTCTCTATCCTTTCTGCTCGGTTGACAACGGACAACTCGTATCCTTCATCCCCATCCAAACTCGGACGCGGCTGGGCCTCACCTGGTATTGGAGCAGGGCTCAGTGCCCTGCAGAGTCTGCTCGGCCGGGCAAAGGATCGCGACGATCAGCGTGGCACCGCAGAGTGATCTGCGGGTTCAAACGCAGTAAGCAATAACGGACATATTGTAGCATACCCCCCAGGGGCGGTCAATCAGGTCAGGCGGGAGTGGACCAAGGGGCGCCTATCCATTTTCGATCGTTTTGCGCGAGCCATGGTTTTGTGGTAAACTATGGTTCGCCAAGCCCCCATAGCTCAGGTGGATAGAGCGCCGGCCTCCGGAGCCGGGTGCGCAGGTTCGAGTCCTGCTGGGGGTACCAATGCGGAGCTTTGTGCTCCGCTGTTTTCGTTTGTGGGAGTCCTCTGTCGCCCTGATGGGGAGTTAGCGGGCTACCTGGCCCGGGGCGGGTGGACGCTGCCCCCAGTAGCACTGCACTTGGGCCATATCCGGATAGCCCTCCACATCGCCTGGGACGGTGACCGCCAGTGCTCCGACCAGCGCTCCCAGGCGCAGGCAGTCCGGCCATTCCCATCCTTTGAGCCACCCGGCCAATATCCCCGCGTCGAATCCGTCGCCGGCCCCCACCGGGTCGACGACGTGCGGCACCGGGTACGCGGGCACGCGGGCTTCCTCCTGCCCCGTTCGTAGATATGCCCCCTGGGCTCCCAGCTTCACCACCACGACCTTCGCTCCCCCGGCCAGTATGGCCTCGGCCAGTGCCCTCTCCCCCTCGCACTGGAAGATCGTCTCCCCTTCTTCCAGCCCTACCAGCACGATATCGGCTTGGCCGGCGAGATCCCGGAGCACTCGTCTCGCCTCGTCCAGTGGCCACAGCTTCAGACGCAGATTGGGGTCGAAGGAGATGGTCAGCCCGGCCTCGCGCCCCAGCTCGATCGATCGGTAGACCGTCGCTCGACAGCTCGCGCTGAGCGCGGGCGTGATGCCCGTCAGATGCAGAAGGCGCGCCCCACGGAAATAGGCCTGGTCCAGATCCTCTGGGCTGAGATGGCTGGCCGCGGACCCGCGGCGATAGTAGATCACCTCCACGCGCCCCATCAGCCCCCGCTCTCGGAACATGACCCCCGTCGGGTGATCGGGGTCCATGCGCACGCGAGAGACGTCCACGCCCTCGCCGCGCAGCGAGGTCCGGATGTAGTGGCCGAACTCATCATCGCCCAGGCGGCTGATCCATCCCGCTGTGTGCCCCAGCCGGGCGATCCCGATGGCCACATTGCTCTCGGCGCCCGCCGCCCGGCGCTGGAATCGATCGACGTACCGGAGCGGCCCGTCTGTCTCCGGGCTGAACAGGATCATGGTCTCTCCCAGGGTGATGACCTCGGGCATAGGGCTGTTCCTCCCGTAAATCCTCATGTCGTTGGGGATGATCCGGCTTCCACGGCGCGTCGGACGTGCCCTTGGGCGGCGTTCAGACGCTGGCGGGCTTCCTCGACGTCCACGCCGGTCAATGCCATCACCAGGGCGGTTTTCACCTCCCAGCCGCTGGCCTCCAGCAACGCTCGGGCCTCTTCCTCATCCATCCCTGCTGCCTCTTGCAGGATGCGCACCGCCCGGGCCCGCAGCTTCCGGTTCGTGGGTTGCACGTCCACCATGAGGTTGCTGTACACCTTGCCCAATTGCACCATGCTGGCCGTGCTCAGCATGTTCAGCACCATCTTCTGCGCGGTGCCCGCCTTGAGTCGCGTCGAGCCGGTGAGGACCTCGGGTCCTGTCACCGGGGCGATACACACGTCCACCTCCTGATGGATCGGGGTGGCCGGGTTGCACACTACCCCGATGGTGGCGGCCCCGGCCTGCCGGGCCGCCCGTAGCGCCCCGATGACCCAGGGGGTGCGCCCGCTGGCCGCGATCCCTACCACGACGTCCGCCGGCCCCACCTGCGCCTCCTCCCTCGCCGTGGCCATGCCCGCCTCCAGGTCATCTTCGGCCCCCTCGATCGATTGGGTGATCGCGGCGGGGCCGCCGGCGATGAAGCCCCGCACCTGCTCCGGGGGTGCGCTGAAGGTGGGCGGGCACTCCGACGCGTCCAGGATGCCCAGGCGGCCGCTGGTTCCCGCACCGAAATAGAGCAACCGTCCCCCGCGGGCCAGGCGTTCCACGATGAGGTCCACCGCCCGGGCGATGTTGGGCAGCTCGGCCCGGATGGCCTCCGCCACTTTGGCATCCTCCTGGTTCATCAGGGTGACGATCCCCAGGCTATCCCGTTGATCCAGATCCATGGAGGCGGGATTGCGCGCCTCCGTCAGCCATTGCGACATCTCCCTCTCATGCACGGTTCGATTCCTCCCAGGCTAACAGCGCGGCCCCCTCCGCCGGGGTTCGCGTCGGGATGATGAAGTGGGCGAATGGGGCTACGGCGAGCACTGCTGCACGCATGGGCGACTGGATCAGATCGCCAGCCCGCCACACCGATCCGGACAGGACCAGGTCGAATCGCTGATCCTGCAGCCGCAATCGCCGGATGACCGCCAGCGCCGAGTCGGCCAGATGTTGCCCCGCCCGCCGCAGGATATCCCGGGCCACGTCGTCGCCCAGGCGGGCTACCTCCGCGACGACCGGGGCCAGCGCGGCGAAGCGATGCCAGGTAAAAGGCTGATCGTACGTCCACGGGATCAGATCCTCGGGTGTCTTCAGGCCCAGGCGAGAGAGCACATGCTCCGTCAGGGCCGTGGCCGGGCCGCGTCCGTCCGCCGCACACACGACGGCGTGCAGCGCCTCCATCCCGATCCAGAAGCCGCCGCCGTAGTCGGCCAGGAGCGCGCCCCATCCGGCCGCCCGGGCGGAACGCCCATCGCGATCCACGCCATATGCGATGGTGCCGGTGCCCGCGATGACCACGACGCCCAATAGTCGACCCGTCCCCGCCGCCAGCGCTCCGGCGGCGTCGTTGTGAATGACCAGGCGGGGGAACGGGTAGATGGCTCGCATCATCCTTTCGATCAAAGCCCGATCCTCGGGCCGGCCCACACCGGCCATGCACAGGGCCAGACAGACCACGTCCCGGTATGTGGCGTCCGCCTGATCCAGCGCTCCCGTGATCGCCTCGCGCAGGGCGGTCGCGGCCGCCTCCTGCCCCACGGCGTGATAGTTGGAGGAGGGGCCACGACCACGGCCGAGCACTTGGTGCGCTTCGTCCATGACCACGGCTTCCGTTTTCGTCCCGCCGCCGTCCACGCCTATGACGACCCGTCGTCCCATCGGTGAACTCCAGGTGATGTGTCGTTGTGCTTATCCCCGTCGGGCGTTCCCTCTTCGGCCCGCTGGCGTGATCTGCCCCAACACGACCGGCCGCTGGGCTCCTGTGACGGCGGGCAGGTTGCCGGGGCGCCCGTGCCAGGTCTCGTATGCCAACACGGCGAAGGCGATGGCCTCCTTGGCGTCGGAGTCGATCCCTATATCCTCATGGGTCATCACGCGCGCGGGGGCCAGCTCCTCTCGTAGCATCTCCATCAGCACGGGATTGCGAGCGCCTCCTCCTCCCACGATGACCTCTTCCACAGGCCGGGGGAGGAAGCGGTGGTAGGCATCGGCGATGCTCCGTGCCGTGAACGCTGTGAGCGTCGCCACGATGTCGGCCGGCGCCAGGCCGCGCGCACGCGCCGCGGCCCACGCGGACTCGAAGAAGTCCGCCCCGAACAGCTCCCGTCCGGTGGACTTCGGCGGCGGCTGTCGGAAGTAGGGATGCGCCAGCCACTCCTCCAGCAGCGCCTGATCTACCCGGCCGCGGCGGGCCAGATCCCCATCGCGATCGAAAGTCTGTCGGCCGCGCGTCGCCCGTGCGGCCGCTGCATCGATCAGCATGTTGCCGGGGCCGGTGTCGAACGCGATCACCCCGCCGGGGTCGTCATCCGGCGGCAGGAAGGTGACGTTGGCGATCCCGCCGATGTTCTGCACGGCCCGGACTCGAGAGGGATGGCGTAACAGCAGCCAGTCCACGTAGGCGACCAGCGGCGCCCCCTGGCCTCCCGCCGCCACGTCGCGAGCGCGAAAGTTATGGATCGTGGTCACCCCGGTCCGCTCGGCAATCACTGCCCCTTCGCCCAATTGGAGCGTTCCTCGCACGTGTCCCTGCTCGTCGACATCGTGCCATATCGTCTGGCCGTGGGAGCCGATCAGGTCCACCTGATCCGGCGGGAGCCCGGCGTCCGCGATGGCCTCCAGCGCCGCCCGGGCGAACCCCTCTCCCAGATCGAAGTGCAGTCGGCACAGCTCATCGGCGCCGGCCCGGCCGGGCTGGCATGCCTCCAGGATGCGTTGGCGCATATCGGGCGGCCATGGCGTCGTGCGGAAGGCCAACAGACGCACCTGCAATCGTGGCGGCGCTCCCTCAATGTTCACCACGGCCGCGTCGATCCCGTCGGCCGACGTGCCGGACATCAACCCCACGACGATCATCGCTCGTCCACCAGCCTCTTGTAGAAGATCAGCTCGGTGATCCCGGGGACCACGTAGTCCGGGATGGCGCCCACCTGTCGGTATCCCAGCTTGCGGTAGAACGCCTGCGCGGCCTCGTTGAAGTCGGAGGTCAGCAGGAACACCGAGGACGACTGCCGCCGAATGACCGCCTCGGCGGTGAGCATCAGGCGTGTGCCGATTTCCCGGCCCCGAAACTCGGGGAGCACGCCGAGGAGTCGGATGTATCCGCTATGGGCGAAGGTTCCCTGCGTCAGGAACCAGACGAACCCGGCTATTTGGTCTCCCACCAACGCCACGTGCAGACCTTCTCCCCGATGCAGTGCTTGCTCCAGGGAGAGGAGCGCTTGCTCCTCGGAGACGCCGTATCGCTGCCATAGCGGATCCTGGGCGATGAACCGGGCCAGCTCGGGCGTGTCTTGTAATGTCATGGGGAGCACTTCGATAGGGATCACCTCTCGCCTATCCTTTGCAGAGATCATCTGGCGGACCTCCCCTCGATCGTCTGGACGATGGCGTCGTGCATGGCCGGGCGAAAGCTCGTGATCGCCTGAGGATCGCGCCCGTAGTATACCCGATTGGTCATCAGGCTCACCACCAACTGCCGGTCCGGATCGACCCATAGCGACGTACCGGTATAGCCGGTGTGCCCAAAGCTGTTCGGGCCGAAGCGTTGTCCGCTGGATGAGCCGGCCGGCGATCGTCGCATCCAGCCCAGGCCCCGGACGTTCTCCCCGAAACGCACCTGCTCCCGGGTCATCTCCTGCACCGTCTCCGACGCCAGGAGTTGCATCCCTTGCCAGCGCCCCTCGTCCAGGTAGAGCTGTCCCAGCCGCGCCACCTGTTCCGCTGTGGCGAACAGCCCGGCGTGGCCGGCCACGCCACCCAGGCCGGCCGCGTTCTCGTCATGTACCTCGCCTCTCAGGCGCCGTCGTCGCCAGGCGCAGAACTCGGTGGGGACGCAGCGCGAGACCTCAGCGCGATGGGGCATGTCCAGCGGCCGGAAGCCGGCATCCGCCATGCCCAGTGGATCCAGGACCAGCATCCGCATGGCGTGATCCAGCCGCCGGCCGGTCAGGCGAGCGATGGCCTCTCCCAACAGGATCAGCCCCAGATCGCTGTAGATCAGGGATTCGCCCGGGGGATAGGCGAAGGGATAAGCGCAGATCGCCTGGATCCCCCGGCGGATGCGCTCCTCGACGGTGGGACGCCCCATGGGATGCCCGGGCGGGGGAGGGACCGGCCCGGCTGCCCGGTAGATGCTCCTCCAGGCGGCGAGGCCGGAGGTGTGCGTCAGCAGGTGGCGAAACGTAACCTGGCGCGCGTCCACCTCTGTCCCGGCGTACGCCGGATCGGGCGGCGTGGGTTGCTTGGAGAGCGGGTCCTCCGCGCCGCCGATGGGGCGCGTCCCACCGAACTCGGGGATGATCTCGCATACCGGCTGATCCAGCCGGGCGCTGCCAGCCTCCACCAGGCGCAAGAAGGCGGTCGCCGTGAACAGCTTGGTCACCGATGCCAGGTCGAACAGCGCGTCGGGCGGCGTCGGCAGGTCCGCCTGATCGGGATCTAGAACGCCATAGGCCCCCTCGAACGCCGTTTGGCCCCGGTGACGAACGTGCAGCGCGATCGCCGGGGCGACCCGTCCGGTGCCTTCCTCGAGGATGCGCGTTACCTGTGCCCAGCTCATGCCCTGTCTCGCCTCAGAGTGTGTCTGAACTTTCACTGGCAAAGTGCCTGAGAACATCCCTCAACTGCGTGCTCCGCAGGGGGAGGTGTGGAAGGGATCTCCCACCACAGAAACCCTGCTTTCCCAGCTTACACCTGCCTCACTCGGCCCTTTCCGCAGAGGTTTGGGCTGAGGCCGGGCAGGTTGGAGGTGGGAGAAAGGCTTTTTTCGGAGGAGCGAAGCCCCTCCGGGCCTCCCCATGGCAGGAGCAACGGGGGTTCCCAGACGCGCTCTCAGTCCGGATAGATCAGGAACGGGCGACGGGCCTCCATGAAGGCGTCCACATCGGATTGCCAGCGGGCGACGATCGTTTCCACTTGCTCGCCTTCTTCCAACGCCTCTCGCACCCAGGCGTTGCCCGCCAGCAGGTCGAAGTGTGGTGGACGTCCCTCCCAGCTCGTGCCTCGCCATTCGAAGTGTTGTGGATACATCGCTCGCACGGTGGCGATCATGTGCAGCCCTACCCGGATAGGAGCGCAGCGATCGAGGTCGAGGATGTGGACCTGAACGCCGCCGCACGCTTCGTCGGCCCACTTGCCGGAGCATGGGGTAAAGCGGATGGGGCGGAATCGCACCCCCTCCAGCCCCAGCCCGTTCAGCGCGCTGGCTAGGTCCCATGCGCTGGGCGTCCCGGCCTCGCCGATCCACGGTGCTCCCATGATCTGGAAGGGAAGGGCTGTGCCGCGCCCCTCGGACAGGTTGGTGCCCTCCAGGAAACAGGTGCCGGGATATGCCCACACCGCGTCCAGGGAAGGGATCCCGGGCGACGGGGGCACCCAGGCCAGCCCGATCTGATGCCAGCGGAGGCCGCGACGCCAGCCGCTGGCCGGCACGACGGTCAGGTCGACCCCCATGTCTCGGGTGCTGTTGAAGTATCGGGCCAGCTCTCCCAGCGTCATGCCGTGCTGCACGGGGATCGGCCAGCGGCCGACGAACGATGAAAATCCCGGCTCCAGTATGGGGCCGTCCACGCGCTGGCCTCCCAATGGATTGGGACGGTCCAGGATCACCACGGGCAGTCCCGCCTCTGCGGCGGCCTCCATGACGTACGTCAGCGTCCACAGATACGTGTAGAATCGCACGCCCACGTCCTGCAGGTCAACGACGATGGCGTCCAGCCCCTCCAGCATCTCAGGCGTGGGGCGTCGCGTCTCCCCATACAGGCTGTGGATGGGCAATCCGGTGAGGGGATCGGTGCCGGAGGGGATGAAGGCGGCGTCGGCGGCCGCGGCGTAAAGCCCGTGTTCGGGGCTGAACAGGGCCGTCAGCCGAATGTCTGGGTGCGCGTGAAGGGCCTCGAGCGTGCTCTCCAGGCTTGCTGTGACGCCGCTGGGGTTCGTCAGCAGGGCGACGCGCTTCCCACGCAGCAGGTCGACCTGTTGGCTCAGGAGAACGTCCACGCCGGGCAATACTTGTGGCGGCATGAGGGGCCTCCTTTGGGTCAGACTAGGGTGCGTGCATGATACCACCAACCGGGATAAAGGCCAATCGTCATTTATTGTCAGCAGGTGGGTCGTATGGTAGAATCCGCGGAGCTATTGGCCGTGCCGGATACGACCTCTTTTCGCCGGTTCCACAAGGTGGGTGATATGCAAGCGATATTGATTCACAACCCCAGCGCTGGCTCAGGCCGGTCGGCTGATGAAATCGATCTGGTGGTGGGCATGTTGCACCGGCGCGGCTGGATCGTGCAGGTCCGGGAGACGCAGCATTCCGGTGACGCGGCCCAACTGGCGCGCGAGGGGGTAGAGGCGGGCTGTGAGCTGGCGCTGGTGGCCGGCGGAGATGGCACGATCAGTTCCGCTATCCAGGGGCTGGCGGGCTCGCATACCGCGCTGGGCGTGCTCCCGGCCGGGACCGGGAACGTGTTGGCCCGGCAGTTGGGGATGCCGGTGCCCCGCCCGTTGCACCCCTCCGTCCTGCGTGAGGCCATGGAGCTTATCCTGGCGGGGCAGCCGCATCTGGTGGACCTGGGGCTGTTGACCAACGAGGCCACGGGGGAGCAGGGCCGCTATTTCCTCTGCTGGGCGGGCATCGGCATCGACGCCGCGATCACCCAGGAGGTGGAGCTGTTCCCCCAACTGAAGCGACGGCTGGGGTTCGGCGCGTTCGCCCTGTCGGCGTTGCACGTGTTGCGCCATTACGCGGGCACGAGAGCAGAGCTCATCGTCGATGGGAAAAGGGTGCCACCTCGCCGAATGGTGCTGGCCGTCGCCAGCAATATGGAGCTGTACGCCGGGTTCCTGCACATCTCGCCGGACGCGCACCTGGACGATGGCCTGCTCGATTTCAGTTGTTTTCACGGGGATCGCTGGTTCGACACGATCTACCATGGGCTGATCATCTTCCTGCGTCGCCACGTGCGAGACCCGCGGGTCAGCATCTATCGGGCGCACACGATCGAGGTCGATACGGCTCGGCCGTTGCCCGTCCATGTGGATGCCGAACCGTTCGGCACGACGCCGGTGCATATCCGGGTCGTCCCCCGTGCTTTGCGATTGATCATTCCGCCCACGGCACCGGCTCATATCTTGTCCCGGACTGCGGCGCAAGAGCAGGAGCCCGTGCACGCGTAGCGGACATGACGGCCGTACACGCTCGTACACGCGAACACAGGGATGAGGGGGGTTATGGCAAACATCTGGATATGGATCATCTTTAATCTCTTCGTCATCTTGATGCTGGCTTTGGATCTGGGCATCTTTCATCGAAAATCCAAGGAGATTGAGGTTCGGGAGGCGTTGTTGTGGAGCGCCTTCTGGGTCGCCTTGTCCCTGGCGTTTAACGTGGGAATCTATTTCTGGCAAGGCCCGGAGAAGGCTCTGGAGTTCCTCGCCGGGTACCTGATCGAGAAGTCCTTGAGCGTGGATAACATCTTCGTGTTTCTGCTCATCTTCTCCTATTTCGGCGTGCCCCCTCGCTATCAGCATCGAGTCCTCTTTTACGGGATCCTGGGGGCCCTGGTGATGCGTGGGATCTTCATCGCCGCCGGGGTCACCCTCGTCGAGAAATTCCACTGGACGATCTACGTGCTCGGGGCCTTCCTCGTGTATACCGGTATCCGCATGGCCATCGAGAAGGATAAGGAGATCCATCCGGAGAAGAACCCGGTGATCCGGGCGTTCCAGTGGATCCTGCCGGTCACGCCGGAGTATGAGGGGAGCAAGTTCTTCGTCAAGCGGGCGGGAAAATATCTCGCCACGCCGTTGTTCGTGGTTCTCCTTGTGGTGGATACCGCGGATGTGATGTTTGCTGTGGATTCCATTCCGGCCATCCTGGCCGTTACGTTAGATCCTTTCATCGTGTACACGTCCAACGTGTTCGCGATCCTGGGGTTGCGGGCCCTCTACTTCGCTCTGGCCGGGATCATGCGGCTGTTCCACTATCTCCACTATGGGCTCTCGCTCATCCTCGTCTTCATCGGCGTCAAGATGCTGATCGCCGAGTTCTACAAGGTGCCCATCGGCGTCGCCCTGGGGGTGATCGCCGCAGTCTTGACGGCCTCCGTCGTTGCCTCCCTCATCTGGCCGCAAGAGAAGGAGGAGACGCCCACTCCATCGATGCACGGTCGACATACGGTCGTACAGGTCTCCTCCGGCCAGGGGGAGTGATGATCTGGGCCGTATGAGGTAGAGAGCGGATGTCATTACCCGTCTATACCGTCTCCCAACTTACGGGCTATATCAAGGGCCTGTTCCTCCAGGATGATCGGCTGCAGGACATCTGGGTGGAAGGGGAGATCAGCAATTTCTCCCGTGCGGCCTCCGGGCATTGCTACTTCACCCTGAAGGATGCCTCCGCCTCGCTGAGCTGCGTCATGTGGCGGCAGCAGGCCGCCCAGCTTCCCCGAGACCCGCGCAATGGCGATGCCGTGCTGGTCCATGGGTATGTGTCCGTTTACGAGCAGAGGGGCGTCTACCAGCTTTACGTGGACCTGTTGCAATCGGCGGGGCTGGGCCGGCTGTACCTGGAGCTCGAGGCTTTGAAGGCCCGTCTGGCGGCCGAAGGGCTCTTCGCGGAGGAGCGAAAGCGCCCGATCCCCCCGTGGCCCCAGCGGATTGGAGTGGTCACCTCGGCGGACGCGGCCGCCCTGCGCGATATCCTGCGCACGCTGGCTGCCCGTTATCCGCTGGCGGAGGTGATCCTGTCCAGCACGCTGGTGCAGGGGGAGGAGGCACCCGCGCAGATCGTGGAGGCTTTGGCCAGGGTCCACCGCTGGTCGCGGGAGCGAGAGCCCGTCGACGTGATCATCCTGGCGCGCGGCGGCGGAAGCCTGGAGGAGCTGTGGGCGTTCAACGATGAGCGGGTGGTGCGGGCCATCGTGGCCTCTCCCATCCCGGTGATCAGCGGTGTAGGACACGAGACGGACTTCACGCTGGCGGATTTCGCGGCCGATCGACGGGCGCCGACGCCCACCGGCGCGGCCGCCATGGCCGTGCCGGATGCTCAGGAGCTGGCGCGGCAGGTCCGGGCGCTGCGCGATCGGCTTGTCGTCCTGGTGAATGGCCGGTTGCTCGAGAGCCGAGAGCGGATCGAGCGGTTGGAGCGCTCCCTGCGGCGGGCCTCTCCGTTGGCCGTGATCGCCGATCGACGGCAGCGGGTGGATGAGCTCGCTCGCGCGCTGCAGACGCAGTTCCTGCATGGGTTGGAGCTGCGCCGGGCGCGGGTCGAGGGGATGCGCGCCCGATTGGAGGGGCTCAGCCCCGTGGGCGTGCTCCAACGGGGATACGCCATCGTGCGCCAGGTGGATTCGGGACGGATCGTGCGCTCCGTTCGGGAGGCGGTCCCTGGCCTGGGGTTGCGCGTGCGCGTGGCGGATGGCGAGTTCGGCGCCCACGTGGACTCGGATGGAGGGTGAGAGGGCGAAGTATGGAAGAGAAGGAAAAGTTGACCTTTGAGGAGGCGTTCTCGCAACTGGAGGAGGCGGTGCGGCGTCTGGAGGAGGGCGGCCTCACTCTGGAGGAATCGCTGGCGTTGTACGAGCGGGGAATGGAGCTGGCCGCGCTGTGCGCGGAGCGGCTGGATCAGGCGGAGCTGCGCGTGCGTCAACTCATGCCCGCGCCCGACGGCGAGCTGACCGCTGAGCCTTTCGAGGGGTGGCAGGACTCGTGAATGTATTGGTGGCGAAGTCGGGCGTGTGGCAGAATTCCGCCCTCTGGTTGCCCCTGGCCTCCGGTGCACTGGTTCAGCTCATCAAGTTCCTGGTCTTCTGGGTTCGCAAGCGTCGTATCGACTTTCGCATCTTCGTTCAGGCAGGAGGCATGCCCAGCTCCCACTCGGCCATGGTGACCGCTCTGGCGACGGTCGTGGGAGTGCGCGATGGGACGGACTCCACCATCTTCGCGTTGACGTGCATCATGGCCGCTATCGTCATGTACGATGCCGCGGGGGTGCGCCGCGCGGCGGGGCGTCAGGCTCGCGTGTTGAACCACATCCTGGAGGACCTGTATCAGGGGCGCCCCGTCGCGGAGGAGCGATTGCGTGAGCTGCTGGGGCACACCCCGATCGAGGTGATCGTGGGCGCCCTGCTGGGGTTCATATTCACGTGGGGATGGCTGCGATGGATGTAAGCGGCCTTCGGACGCGATGAGAGGCCGGCGATCACCGGCCCCTCATCCCCTTGCGATCCTCTCCTCCTTCTCGGCCTACTGGCGTCGTCGGCGCATTCCCGCCACTCCGCCAGCCAGGACGAGCCCTATCGTCACCAGCGCCATCGCCCCCGGCGCTCCCGGGGATTGGGCGCTGGCCGAAAGCGAAGCCAGCGTCACGGCCGTCGGTATGCCGCCGCTCACCCAGTAGTCCTCGACCTCGCCGTTGTTCCACAGCCCTGTGTAGGTCAGGGCCCCGTTGGGGTTGTCCTGGGTGAACCGGAAGCGAGCGTAGATCCGCTTGCTCGCCGCCCCGCTGGGGACGGGGAAGCACAGGTTGTTGGTGCCGGCCGTGACGGCCTGATCGAAGAAGACCCGCTCGCCGCTGTCATCCCAATCCCCATCACCGTTGAAGTCGAACCAGGCGTTCAGGTATCCATCCACGGAGACGGAGACGTCGATGCAGTTCTGCTGCCCCGGGGTCAGCGCCGCCGGCAGGGTCACGCCGTCCTCGTCATTCGCCCCGTTCAGGTCATCCCCCACGGCATCCCCATGAGGCTGTCCGTCCGATTCGGAGTCCACGGAGTTCCCCATGTAGACTCCGGGCACGATGAAGTGTCGGGCCCCATCGTCGCTGAACAGCGTCGGATAGTGGTAGGTCATGCCCAGCTCGGGCAGATATCCCGTGGGGGCATCCCCGAAGTCCCGCTCCCAGCTGACCTGGGAGGTCGCCACACGCGCCCCCTGGGTCGGCGTCGCCAGGACCAGCTTCTGCTTGTCATTGGGCGCCGACACATGGATGTACCGGGTACCCTGCGGGATGATGACGTTCGCCGTCGCCGTGATGGTCGCCTGGAATCCGTTGCTATTCCGGGTAACCGTGATCGTGCCGGTCGCTCCATTGCTACCCGTCGTGGCGGTGCTTGCGCTCAGCGTCCCGCCGGTGACGGAGAGGTTGATCTGTACCCCCGCCACGCCGTTCCCGTTATGGTCGCGGGCGATCACGATGAACTGCACCGTCGTGTCGTCCTGACCGGTGATCTGGATCTCCAGCGTGTCCACAGGGGTGGTCGTCCCGGCGTTGGCGTTCGCGTCGGCCACGATGGCCAGAGCCCGATTTCGGATCTCCTTCGGCTGCGTCTTCGTCACGTCGATCCCGTCGGAGAAGTGCCAGATGGCCACCTGGACCGCCGCCGCCTCCTTCCCCTTCGTGCTCAGCTCGTCCCCTCGGGTCCCATAGGCCACGTGGGGGTAGTAATGGTTCAGGATGTATGTGATCTTGGACGGGGTAGGCCCGTCATCGGTGTAGTTCTGGTTCGTGGCCAGGCGGTGGTTCACGTCGATGCAGTAGAACGACGCTGCATTTCCATCGACCGTGCCCACCAGCGTGCCTGCGAAGACGCTGTTCCCACCGTTGATCTGTGGGTGGGTGACACTGACGCCGTCGCCAGTGCCCGTGACGATGGCGATGGAGCCACCGCTAATGGATCCCTCGCCGATCAGCGGCGGGGTCCCTATCTGCACATCTCCCTTTTCCGTCCCGTCCCCTGCCGATGCAGCCACCGGGTAGGTGATGAGCAGGGATAGTAGAACAGCGGCAAAAACCACTGCCAATCGCGTCCAAACGGAAGTCCGATACATTTCCCAATCTCCTTGCCCTATACGACTCAATCCCAAATAGTTTTCTTACTCATACGAGTCGTAAATGATTTCTGGGCGTCTCCTCCATCTCACTTCTCGTCTGCATTATCCCTCATTTTCAGGGTGGATGTCAATTGCCTTGGCTTACGGTAAGCTTACAGGCAATAATGGGAGCAGTCGGGGTGCTTTTGGCCTGCTTCCGCGCGAACGCGGCGAGAGGACTCGCTTGGCGGTCATGGGTGTAGACATAAGAGGTTGTCGGTTGGGGCGTGGGCGGGGAGGATAGGGGCGCCTTGCCCGCTGATCACGCTCGCGCGTGCGTGGAGCAGGAGGCGGGAGGTTGGAGGGGAGCGCTTCGGACGGCTACCGGCTGGCCTGGGCTGAGGACGTGTGCTCGCCGGGCTCCTGCCGTTCGATCCACAGCACGGCCGCCAGCTCGCTCCCGATCACGCACTCTTCCCCTCCCAGGCCGATCCTCAGCGGGCCGTTGAACGGGGCCCGTGCCAGCAGTCGGATCTCCACACCGGGAAGTAAGCCCAGCTCGGCCAGATAGCGGAGCTTATCCGGATCGTGGGTGCGCACCCGGCTGAGGCGCCCTCGCGTGCCGGGCTCCACGGCGATCAGGCGTACATCGTTCAGGGGCGGCATTTTCCCATCACGGCTGGGGATTGGCTCGCCGTGCGGGCATCGGGTGGGGTGCCCCGTCAGCTCGTCGATGCGGTCCTCCAGCACCTGGTTGATCCCCGGTTCCAGCGCGTCGGCCAGGTGATGGACCTCCTCCCACCCGAAGCGCATGATCTGCACCAGGAATACCTCCGTCAGGCGGTGGCGTCGGATCACCGGCAGGGCAATGCGCTCGCCCTCCGGGGTGAGCCGGACCCCCTGATAGGGCTCGTGAGCGATCAATCCGGCGTCCTTCAGCCGCCGGATCATGCGCGAGGCCGCTTGTAGGGATGTCTCCGCCTGCTCCGCCAATGCGGATAGGGGGACAAAGGGTAGATCTTGTTGGAGTCGGTACACCTCGGCGGCATATCGCCGCATGGCAGGACTGACCATCTCCTCCTCTATGTTTGAACCGCGTTGAAACCTGGTTTCTACGCGATCGAAAGCGAGATTTCATATAGAGGCCTTGACGCTGACAGCGATGACCCGGTAGAGTATAACACGAGTGCAAACGAGTCGCAATAGCAATGACGTAGACGGGAGGAGATGAATGGGATCCGCGTTGCTGATCACGCTGCGAGAGGGTATGGAAGCGGCATTGATCCTGGGGATCGTGTTGGGCGTGTTGACCCGGCTGGGCCAGGATCATCTCAAGCGTTTCGTGTGGATCGGCGCCCTGGTGGCGAGCCTGCTCAGCCTGGTGGCCGGGGGGATCCTGTATAGCACCGGCGTCGCGTTCGAGGGGAGGTGGGAGGAGGCCTTTGAGGGGGCGACGATGCTTCTGGCCGCCGGCTTCCTCACCTGGATGATCTTCTGGATGAGGCGTTACGGACGTGAGCTGGCCCATGCCCTGGAGATGAACGCCCGCCGGGCCGTCTCGACGGGAGGCCGGGCGCTTTTTGGCATCTCGTTCTTCGCCGTGCTGCGCGAGGGGCTGGAGACAGCCCTTTTCCTGACCGCCGCCGCGTTTCAGGGGCACGCGCTGGCGACGCTGGGGGGAGGGGTGGCCGGGCTCGTGTTGGCGATCCTGTTGGGTGTGTTGATCTTCAAGGCCGGTTTGCGTTTGAACATCAGCATGTTCTTCCGCGTGACGGGGTGGCTCCTGCTTCTCGTGGCGGCGGGCCTGGTGGCCCACGGCGTTTACGGGCTGCAGGAAGCCGGGCTTTTGCCGGTCTTCGTTGAGCATGTCTGGGATCTGAGCCCCATCCTCACGGAGGACGGGGCGGTGGGAGGCGTCCTGAAGACGTTATTCGGCTACGACAGCAATCCCTCCCTCCTGGAGGTCGTCGCTTATCTTATCTATTTGCTCGTCGTCGGTGCTGTAGGGGTATCGCGTCCTGCGCTCCCGCGGCGGGCGGCCGCGTGATGGTCGCCCGTAGGGTGAGCCGGAGCTGAGCAACTGCACATCGGCCTGCGTCCGATTTGACCTGCGGGCCGATATGTACTATAAAGGCGATCACAATCGTCTTTGTAGATTTTGCATTTTTACTATCCGGCGGAGGACGGACAGCATTGGTGAACGAGGAAGGAAGCATCGCGAGCAGGCGAGGATGGGCGCGTTCTCGGCCCCGGTTGCGATCGATCGCGCTTCCCACCGAGCATGGCGGCTGGGGGTTCCTGATCGAGCCCCTCCTGTTGGGGCTTGGGGTGGCTCTCTCAGCCGCTGGGGGATGGCTGGGACTGGCGACGTTGGGGGGCTTTCTGGCCCGCCATCCCTTGAAGCTGGCGTGGGGCGATCGGCGCCGGGGACGATATTACCCTCGCACCCTGTGGGCGGAGCGATTCGCCCTTCTCTATAGCCTGGTGGCTCTGGCGGCCTTCGCGTTGGCCTTGCGAAGCGCTCGCTCGGCCTTTTGGGTCCCTCTGATCCTGGGGGCTCCTTTTGCCCTTGTGCAGATCTACTCCGACATCCAGAACCGGGGACGACAATGGATCTCGGAGGTCTCCGGAGCGATCGCCCTGGGGACGGTGGCCTCGGCGATCGCGATGGCCGGTGGGTGGTCGCTTGGGGATGCCCTGGTGCTGTGGTGGATCCAGATCGCGAGGGCGATCACCTCGATCTCGTACGTGCGCGCCCGGCTGCGTCTGGAGCGCCAAGAGCCCGCGGACGTCTTGTCGTCC
Organism: Chloroflexota bacterium; assembly: GCA_013152435.1. Classification (NCBI taxonomy): domain Bacteria; kingdom Bacillati; phylum Chloroflexota; species Chloroflexota bacterium. The sequence goes on from JAADGJ010000062.1 coordinate 26,391, forward strand.
TGGGGCATGCATCTCGCGGCGCTGATCGTGCTGGCCGCGCTCTCCTATGCCGGTCGCGCCCCGTGGTTGGCCGCGGTGGCGATGGGCATCCAGCTGGCCCGGGCGCTCAAGGGCCTTTCTCCTTATCGTCGCCCCGCGCGCCCGCAGGCGATCGGCTTCGGCGAGATCGCGTTCGGCCTGATCAACGCGACGCTGGTGGTTGTGGGGTACGCCTTCGGCCTGTAGCGCTCATTGGGGAGGGGGGCTAAGAGGGCCGCCCGTGCGCTCACGAAGGTAGGAGAGGGCTTTCTGTCGCTCCGGCGCCACGTCCGCCAGGAGCTGATCCAGCGCCTGGCGCTTCTCCCGCACAAAGGCACGATCCTCGACGCCGGACAGGTTGATATGGATGTTGAGGCGAGCGCCTTGCAGGCCCGCATCCGCCAGAAGCGCCCCCACGCTCATGTCGCTGCGAGCGTTCGGATTCACCAGGGAGATCGCCTGGCCGGCCAGGCGGATGACATGAGCGCACGCCTCCGCGATCTCCAGCGGGACCCGCGTGGCCTCTTTCAGCGCCGCCTGTACGGCCTCGTGCCGCTCCTCCCGTTGCGCCTGGGTTTCCTTGGGCAGGCGATATGCCGCCATCACCTGATCGAAGGCGCGTCGATCACTGTCCGCCAGCTCCATTAGGCGGTCCCGCAGGCGCTCGGCCTGATCCAGGATGTCCCTGACCTCCTCCTCGACGGCGGCGAATCGCGCTCGTCCGCTGGTGAGCCTGCACGCCATACTCACCAGCGCGGCCCCCATCGCTCCGGCCAGCGCGGTGGCCGCACCTCCCCCCGGCGCGGCTGATGCGGCGGCCAGCCGATCCAGGAACTCTCGGACGCTCCCCTCCGCGATCTCGGCCCCCGGATGGGGGGCAGGTGTCCCCTGGCTCATCCTCCGTCCTTCCGCCCGCTTATGCCCTGGCGTCGTGGGTGGGCTCGTGGGGAGCCGCCTGGCGCGTGGTGGACCGGATCGTGTTGCCCAGGAACAGGAGCACGGCGATCACGTTCAGGAGGCCGCCCCATCGTCGCCCTGGCCACCAAAACGCCAGGTCGCCCACCAGCCGGATCAGCAGGGAGAGGTGTAACAGGATGAGGTGGGCGTAGAAGCTCCGTTGGAAGGTCACCGGGATTCCCAACAGTGCTGGGAAGATGATGGGCGCGTGCCCGAAGATCATGGCCATGACGAAGCCCAGGAGCACGGCGTGGAGCATGGCGTCGTACTGGGGTCCGGCCGTCATTCCGCCGATGAGCAGCCCGATCAGCCCTCCGATCCCCAGCCAGACGTATCCGGAGAGCAGGCTGATGGCGATGAACCGGGATTGTCCCGGCCGCCTGATGGTGCGTCGGGCGATGTCATAGCGCAACAGCCATATGGCGATGGCCAGCATGCCCAGGCCCGATAGATGCGCCCCGGGGGCGAAGCGAATGCTGGAGACGACGAGCCCGATGAGGAGGATGGCGATGGAGGCCAGGAAGCTGGCGTATCCCCACCTGGACAGACGGCGCAGACGGCTGAGCTCCAGGCGCTCCCCGGCGATGGTCAACACCAGGAATCCCACCCACCAGAGCACGGCGACCGGTATCGGGCGGCCCGCCAGCCACAGGAGATTCCCGACGAGCCAGGCGATCGCCCCCGTTTCCATGACCGCGATGGAGAGCTCGGGGCGTCGCCGGATCACCGCGACGAAGATCAGCACGACGCCGAAGGCGCCCAACGTCATCAGCAGGGGGCCGATGGCGCCGGGCAGGCCGATGATCAGGAGCAGGCCCCCGAGCCCCGTCGAGAGCGGCGCCAGATAGGGCCACCACCGCCAGGGCCCCGGTTTCCCCGTGGTGGCCAGGGCTACCGCTCGCTCCAGGCCGATGACGGTGCCCAGGAATCCCGAGATCATCAGCGGGCCATGGGAGATGGGTAGACCCGGTTGCCAGGTGGGCAGGCTCCACCCCAGCCGGATAAGCCCTGCCCACATCGCCGCCAGCAGGGCGACCATACCCATGAACAGCAGTGGCAAGCGACCTTTTCCTGCTGGTGCCATCACGCTCCTCTCGTTGCGGTCCGTCTTGCTCGTGACGCCACCGGCTGGCCTAACCCGGTTCCGGCGATGGCGTCACCGGTAGTCCTCCCGGCAGGTGAAGAGGTGAGGGCCGGGCGCGGAGATGACCTGGCGCAGCTCGCCGAGGAAGCGATTCAGATCAAGGTTGTAGGCCGCCGCTACATCGGCCAGGGTGTCGAAGGGGGACATGGCGCAGCCGATGCAGGCCATTCGGTGGCGGAAGAAAACCTGCGCCGCTTGGGGCCAGTGTGAAAGCGTCTCAGCCACTGTCAAGCTGGCTTTAAGATCCGGGTGCTTCATAAGCGATTCCTCGGCTTGTGGGGGCACGCATGGGATACGAGATCCTCACGTCATTGCAAGCGAGACCCTGGGCGATCCCTGGCGGGATGTCGGGATCGGCTTGGCTGCTGATGCGCGTATCCGTAACCCCGAGGGCGCTTGCGTCATCGGGCCGTTTCACTCGCGACGTCGTCGCACGGGTTCCCGTTTGTTCGCCCCACGGTGCGCTCGATCGGGGGATATACCCCCGGGGTATGCGCAAGGGTGGGGGCTGATGTGGAAAAAAGGAATCTGCGGAGCGCTCCCCGCAGATTCCTGCTCATGTCCGTGTGCTCCCTCGTCACTCCTGCAGCGAGCGTATATATCCGATGATCACCTGGATCTGTTCGTCGGTCAGCGCCGGGTTCCCGCCCTTCGGCGGCATGTCCACGCCCGTGGTGTTCTCCGGATCGCTGGCCGGCCGTCCCTTCTTGATGAACCCCAGCAGCTCCTCGTCGGTCATCCCCTTGACGAACTCGCTGGTCGTCAGGTCCTTGCCCAGCCCCGGCAATCCCTTCGCATCCGGGCCGTGGCAGGCGGAGCAGCTTTGCTCGAACAGCTTCTTCCCCTGCGCCAGGTCCTCAGCCGAGGGCCCCGATGGCGTGGGCACGGGTGTGGGCGTGGGCTCCTTCTTCTTGCCACACCCGGTCACGATCAGCGTGAAAGCCAACAAGATGATCAGGATCCACGATAGTTTGCGCATCAATGTGCCTCTCCCTTCGCCTGTTCTCTGGGATCGGGACGGGATCAGTGCCCGCCTCCCGAGTGCTCGGTTTGCATGTCCTTATCCTGCTGCGTGTCCTTCTGCATATCCATTTGCATGTCTTGCTTCGTGTCCGACTCCGACTCCGTGTCCATTTGCATGTCCATCTGCATGTCCTTGTCGTGCATGGAGCCGGACATCGTCATCTCGCCTGAGGCGAATCGCTCGTGTAGCTCCTTAAAGGACACGACCTCACCCTGGTTCTCAGCGGCCAGCTTCTTGGCCCGTTCCTCATCGCCGAGGGCTACCACGCCATATCCCATGGGCGTGTACAGGGCCTGGCTGATCACGAAGAACGCTTGATCGGCTTTCAGCCAATCCTCGGTCTCATAATCGTGCACCCAGAGCGTGCCCTCCTCCTGCTGGTCCAGCAGGAAGAGCACCATATCGCCGATGTCGTCGAAGCGACGTACCTCGCCCTGGGGTGTCACGTAGGCCGCCGCAAAGCGCGGCTCGCTGATGATCATGCGGCATTGATCGCAGGCATCTTCACCATACCGAATGTCAGGTGGCTTGTCAAGTGGTGGGCTTGCCTGACACCCCATGGAGACCAGGAGGATCGATAGGAGACCCAAGAAAATCCGTGACATCATAGTGCCCCTCGCTGTCGAAAGATGAAATAGGCCAGGATCAGGGGCAGTACGATCCACGCCGTCAGGATGGCGATCAGGAGGGCCATCGCCCATTCGCCGTAGGTGCGCAGAGCGTATAGCCCCGCCGGCCCGAGAACTTCCCAGTTGCCGCGAATCGTCAGGATGGCGGCGATCTTGAAGACCTGAAGGGGGTTGAGCAGGGCCAGGGCGAACAGCTCTCCGATCTTCATCCGGAGCATGATCGCCGTCCCCATCACCCCCAAATCGCCGAAGAAGACCAGCACGAGCCATAGGAAGAGGGCGATGCCGATGGCCATCGAGCCCTTCCGCAGGAAGGCGGATATGAGGAACCCCAGGCTCAGGCTGATCAGGGCGAGGAAGAAGGCCAGCACGGTCAGGCTCAGGTAATCCCACGTGTGGGCCGTGCTCCCTTGCCACGCGATCAGCAGGCCGCTCAACCCGAACCCCAGGGCTAGGGCCGCCAGGAGGGCCAGTCCCAGGCCCAGGTATTTGCCCGCCAGGACCTCAAATTGGGTAATCGGCTGGGATAGGAGATAGAGCAGGGAGCCGCGCTCCCGCTCGCCCGCCAGGCTCAGCGCGCCCAGGGTCAGCCCCATGAGGGGGACGATCAGCAGCACCAGGTTGATGAGGCTGGCTCCCGTGCGCCCGAAGCCGGCCAACCCATACGACCCCGCTCCCGACAGCCCTAGCCACGCCAGGGCCAGCGCCAACCCGGCGAAGGCCACGGTGTAGAGCAGGAACCACCGGTTGCGGCGCGCATCCAGCAACTCCTTTTGGGCCAGCACCAGGATATTGGTCAAATCGATCATGGGCTCATATCCTCTCTTGCAGGCTGTGCACGTCGAAATCTTCTACCGGGATGCCCGCCTGCGCCAGCAGGGAGATGGGCTTTCCCTTCTCACGGAGCGCGACGGGCACTCGCACCCCCGCCCCGTTTCGGCTGGCGGCGAACCCCTGTCCCTTCAGGAGCGCGATGGCGGCCTCGACCTGTTCGGCCGGCACGTGGAGTCGCAATTCGGTGTGTCTCCCCAGGTGCGCGTCCAGCTCGTCCGGCGAGCAGTCGGCCACGATCCGCCCGTTCTCCATGAGGAGCACGCGGTCGGCCAGGTTGACCACCTCGTCCAGGCGATGGGAGGAGAAGATGAGCGTCTTCCCCTTCTTCTTGACCTCGGCCAGCAGGGCCAGGATGTCCTCCCTCGCCCGGGCGTCCAGGTTCGTCGTCGGCTCGTCGAGCACCAGCAGCGGCGGATCGGCCAGCAGCGCCGCGGCCAGCGCGAGCCGTTGCTTCATCCCGCCGGATAGGGTCTGCACCGCCTGGTGAACCACCGATGTGAGCCCCATCTCCTGCAGGGAGCGCTCGATGGATTCGGGCGAGGCCCCCTTGAGGTACGCGTAGAAGCGCATGGTCTCCCACACCGTCATATCGTCATAGAAGCTCAGCTCCTGGGGCACGAAGCCCATCTGTCGGCGCGCGGCCTTGCCCTCTCTCCGGACGTCGTGGCCTGCCACGTGTACCGTTCCCTGGAAGGGAAGGAGCCCCAGCAGGCATCGGAGCGCGGTGGTCTTCCCCGCACCGTTCGCTCCCCATAACGCCACAGCTTGTCCGGCCTCAACATCGAACGAGAGTCGGTCCACGGCGACCAGTGAGCCGAAGCGCTTGGTCAGATCGCGAACGTGGATCATGAGTTCTCCCTCATTATTGGACAATCTCTTGCCTCCTCCCTGCCGCCTGATGGGAACCTGGGTGAGGAAAATCAGCATGGCGGCCAGGGCCAGCAGGCCAATGGACGGCACCCCCAGTTGCCGGGCGGCCTGTTGGGGGATGGCGGGGAGGCCCTCGGGTATGCGCGGCGCCATCAGCGGACGATCGTCCACCAGCTTCGGCTGCGGCTTGATCAGCGGGAACGCTCGGGCGGCGAAGTCCAGCGCCTGGGTCGCCGGGCTGTAATCGAACAGCCGCAACATCGGGTAGCGGTCCATAAGGTTCTCGAACAGCCGCGTGGCCCGGTAGGGAAGATCGCCGATCCCATCCTGGTCCGCGTCGTAGCCCGTGTAGTCGCTCCAATAGTTCCCCAGGCCGTTGACGGTCCAGATGTTCCCTTGCAGTTGTCCACCGCCCGACACGCCGACCTGTTCCCGATTCTCGATGAACCCGTTTTCAGTGAGGCGGTTGCGTCGTACCGATGGCTGGAACAGGATGCCGACATCGTTGAAAGCGAAGATGTTCCCGCGGAACAACACGGTGCTGTCGATCTCGCGCGGCGAGTTGTCCACGAACGCTCCCACGCGGTTGTCCAGGAAGAGGTTCTCCTCGATCACCGCGTCGTCCATGTCCTTGAGGCCGATGCCGAAGCCGCTGGGGCCGCGATTGTAGGCGAAGGTGTTCCGTCGTAAATGCAGGCGGCGGCTGTACATCAGGAAGGCGCCCACGGAGTTATTGGACAGCCGGTTCCCCTCGATGAGGGCATCATCGCAGTACATGAAGTGCAGGCCGTAGCGTCCTCCCTGGATCACGTTCCCGCGCACGGTGAGGCGCTCCGAATACCAGAGCACCACGTCCCGGCCCTGCTCCACCACGTTGTCCTCCACCCGCACGTCATTGCTGTACCAGACCCGGATGGGATCCCCCCGGCGGGGCAGGGGCAGGTCCTTGCTATAGATCGTGTTCCCCCGGATCACGCTGCCGACCGCCTTGCGCAGGTAGATGCCGAACAGGGTTCCCTCTAGCCGGTTGCCCTCGACCACGACCTCCGGGGCTTCGACGGCGATGCCGGAGTTCTCCTGGTCCAGCGCGTCGCCGCTGTTTTGAACCACGAACCCCTTCAGCATGGCGCCCCGGGCGGTCAGGCGGACCACGGTGCCCTGGCCGCCGCCGTCGATCACGGGCCAGCCATAGCCGATGATCTTGACGCTTCGGTCTACCACCAGGGGACCGCTGTAAATACCCTCGCGCACCTCGATGGTGTCCCCATCCCGGGCCTCCGCCAGCGCCTCCGCGATGGTGCGGTATGGCCCTTGCGGGGAGACGACCAGGGTCGCGGGGCCCTCCTGGGCCAGGAGCGGTGTGGCGCCGCTGGCCCACAGGAGGAGAGCTATCCCCAGGAACATCCAATTGCGACGTCGCATAGATCTATCCTTCAGTCGGTGACCGCTCGGTGGCTTCCACCAGCGGCTTATAGGCTCGTCGATGGAAGTAGAGGCCCAGCAGGATCAGGAACGAGGCCAATGCCGCCAGGTAGAACCCTCGATCTACGGAGGCAATGGTCTGGAACTGTCCGATTTTCCCCTCACCGAGCACGGGGGGAACGAATGGCTCGATGGCGTTGCTCAGCGGCGCGCTGGGGTCCAGGTTCTGACCGAAATGGCGCAGCCAGAAGTACAGATCGCCCAGGAAGATGGCCGGGAACAGCAGGGCCGGCAGGGAGAGCAGCGCTGCCCACTGGTTGTGCACGTAGATCGCTGCGATGACCAGCAACGAGATCACCGCGATGGCGAAGATGCTCAGGGAGCGCTCCAGTTGTGCCGCCTCCTCCAGGGGGCGCATGCCGATATAGTGGTTCAGCCCGTCGATCTCTTTCACATCTCCGGTCATACGGTTCACGTAGACCTGGACCTCCAGCCCGTCCGGGTATTGGGGAGCCAGGAGCTTCAGTCGCCAGTAGGGCACGAAGATGGATACCAGCAGGCAGAAGGCTGCCAGTCCTAGGAAGACCGTGGGCAGGAGATAGCGTAACTGTTGTTCCGCCGTCTGCTCCGCAGGCAGGCGTGGCCCGATCAGCTTGTCCCATAACCCTGTCATCGGTAGTTTCCTTCCGATATGGGCCGAGGGTGGTGGGCGGGGAGGTCCTCCCCGCCCACCACCGATGGTCCGTTCTGTATTTTACGGTTGCACCAGGAAGTAGCCCGTCATCTCCAGGTGCAGGGCAGAGCAGAACTCGGTGCAGTAGAAGGTGTAGACGCCGTCCTGGTCTGCCACGAACTCAAAGGTGGCCGTCTCTCCCGGCTCCAGGCTCAGGTTGATGTTGTACCCGGGCAGCGCGAAGCCGTGAGTGGCATCCTTGGCCCGCTCGATGTTGGTGATGTGCCAGATCACGCGGTCGCCCTTCTTCACCTCGATGCGCTCGGGGTTGTAGTGGCTGCGCACGGCCGTCATCCAGATCTCCACGGTGTTGCCGTTGCGCACCACCCGCTCCTGTCCGGCCTCCACCGCGTTGGGATCCTTGCTCTGGGTGTTCGGGTTCCATCCGATCTCCGGATATACCTCCCAGGGCTGGAGCTTGTCGGCTTTGATGATCTGCGCGTAGTGCGGCTCGCCGATACCGATGGGCATATCATACAGGAGCTGGAGCTGGTCCCCCGGCTGAGAGATGTCGATGAGCTGGAAGTTCTGCGGCAGCAGCGGCCCCACCGTCAGGAACCGGTCCACCGACCACTTGTTCAGGGAGACCAGGTACTTGCCGTCCGGGCTGACCGTGTCCCCCTCGGCGGCGGCGATGTGCCCCACGTTGTAGTGGACGGGGATCTTGGTGACCAGGGACCACTCGGGATCGCTGTGCAACTCCTGGTAGGGGCCACCCAGCGTCCAGCGGGCCACCGCGCTGTCCAGGAAGAGGCTGGTGTAGGCGTACCCCTGGTTGTCGAACTGGGTGTGGAGAGGCCCCAGACCCAGCTCCACCTGGGCCTCCATCACATCGTCCAGGTTCAGGATGGTCACGCCGTACTGGTCCTTCTCGCCCGCGCCGCTCTCGATGGCCTTCTGGATCTTGTCGAAGCTGTACACGGTCACGTGGGGATCGAGCTTACCCGAGACCACGATGTAGTCCCCGCCGGGTGCCACATCGACGCCGTGAGGGCTCTTGGGCTCCGGGGCGAAGTACAGCAGCCCTTCCGCGATCGACGTCTCCAGCGGGATCACGTTGAACCCGTTGACCTGGGTCACCTGGCCCGCCGCCGCCACCTCGGCGGCCTTCTTGAGGTTGATGATGTGGAGGTAATCCATGTCCTGCTGAGACGCGCCCGCCTCGAACGGAGGATTCCCCTCCTCGACGCCGCCGGTGCTCATCTCCGTGTTGAAGGAGTTGCAGAACACCCACCCTTCGCTCACCTTCTTGCCGGCGTCACAGATGTCCTGCCAGTAGGGGGGCAGCTCCATGGCGAAGGATTCCTCCGGCAGGATGCGGCCCTTCTCCCGATCGAACTTCCAGAAGGTGATCATGCCGCGGTAGGCCTCCGCGTAGTCGTTCAGGGAGGCGTACGTCCAGCCCAGCGGCGTGGCATACTGGCCGCCCTCGATCACCCACTCGGTGTTGGGGGTGGCCATGGTCCCGCCGTGATCGTTGATGGCGATGGGGTTCTTGACGATCTGCTTGGTCTCAAAATCTCGCAGATCGATGACCGCCACCCGGGCGTTGGCCTTGTCGTTGATGAACAGGAATTGGCCATCATAGTCTCCGCCCGTCTCGCTCAGGGCCGGATGATGGGTATCTCCCCAGGTGATCTTCTTCCCATTCACCGCCCCCTCGGCCAGCACTCGGTCCGTCTCCTCCGCGCCGTACCCCCAGCCCTGCCATGGCTCGGGCGTGAACACGCCGATCACCTTGAGCAGGCGCATGGACGGCAGCCCGATGACCAGCACCTGGCCGGAGTGACCGCCGGAGGAGAACATCACGTAGTCGTCCTGCTTCCCCGTGGGGAGGTACGTCTTCAGGGCGGCGACGACGTCATCCGGCGTGAGTCCGCGTTCCTGGGCGATCGCCATGGCATCGCCGGATAGCTCCGTGGCTGGTTCGGCCACTGCCGTGGTAGCCTCCGGTGTGGCAGCCGGCTCCCCTGGCCCCCGCACGATGATCGCGACGACGATCAGGACGATGATGACGATGAGGGCCGCGACGAGAAGGGGGAGATACCGTTGCAAACTCTGGCTTTGCATGGGCAAGAACCTCCTTTCTTTGGCTCTGTGGCCGGGAACTTGAAGGTAGCACCGGGGGAAAGTGCCCATGGTGCCGCGTGAAGAGGCCACGTTCAGTGGCCACTCCTCCCGACCCAGCATACGACAAACCGAGGGAGGTTTCTTTGCGCCAACGCAAATAGCGGCAAGCGTGTGAGCTTATCGTGCGGTGGGGGCTTCTGCGGGGATGTCCGGAGGCAGATCTTCAGCGATAGTCACCAGGCCATGAGGCCTCAGTACGACCACGCGGGCTCGTCCGCTGGCGATGAGTCCCTGCTCCTCCCATCGGCTCAGGACGCGACTGACCGTGTACAGGGTCGTGCCCGTCATCTCCGCCAGGTCCTGGCGGGTCAGAGCCAGATCGATCAGGATCCCGCCTTCCACCTTGCGCCCGAGCTGGCGCACCAGGCGGAGCAGAGCGCGGGCGATGCGTCGCTCCACCCGCTCCGTCACCAGCTCTCGAAGGCGGTCTTGCAGATCTCGAACGTGTTGTGCCATCAGATCGATCGCGTTCAGGGCCAGTCGGGGGTAGATCTCCATCAGCCGGGCCATGCGCTCCCCGTCCCAGGCCAGCGCCTCACAATCCTCCATCGCCTCGGCCGATACGGGGTACGACATGGCGCTCAGCACCGCGATGCACCCGAACATGCGCCCCGGCTCGATGAATCCCAGGACGGTCTGGTGTCCCTCTGGAGTGACCTGGGTCAGCTTCACCTGCCCCCGGACGAGCACGTAGAGGAATGAGGCGGCGTCGTCCTGGAGGAAGAAGAAGCTCCCCCGGGCCACCCGTTTGAAGTAGGCGGTCTGGATCACGTGCATCAGGGTGCTCGGATCCAGGCCCCGGAACAGGTAGATCCGTTGCAGGTGCTCGACCTGTTGGCTGAGAGGTTCAGAAGCGCTCATGCTTGGATTGTACACGATACCGGAGAAAAGAAAAGGGTTGAGGGGGGCGAGGGGACGTGCGTTCCCTTTCCTTTTGCTGGCCTTTCATGGATCTGTCTTACCTCCTCTCGGCGATGGCGTATCCGCGTGCGGTGTGGAAGAGAGCACCTCTGGTCGAGATCTGGGCTACCATGTGCCCGACGGGCGAGGACGCCAGTGACCATCCCCTGAGGGGGGCCTGTAGGGGTGCGATGGGGTTGACTCCAGGCGTGCCGGCGTCGTCAGCGCCGCCTCGATCGCGTCGTCCCGGCGCACGACGTAGGCGGGGATGTTGCTCGCGTACAGGAGCCTCAGCGTCTCGTGCCATGACGGCGCGGGCCCGAACGTGTTCGCCGCCAATAGCACGGCCACGCTGCGCACGCCGCGACGCCCCAACTCCCGCAGTGCGATGACCCAGTCCGGGGATATGGAGGGCGTGATCGCGATGAGGGTCACGCTCCGGTTCAGGTGCTGTCCTTCCATGGCGATCACCTGGGCGAACGGCATGCGGCCCTGCGCCTCGACCACCGCCAGGGTCTCCAGGATTCGATCCAGCTGCCGCTCGCCGCGATCCGCCTGGATCACCTCCCGGGTTTGGGCGTGCGTGATGAATCCCACGGCCCGGTTGCGGCGCAGGAAGTGGCGAGCCAGCGATGCGGCCGCCGTGACCCCGTACTCCTCTGTGCTGGGGATCAGCTCCAGGCGGGTGGGCTCCCGGCGCAGCAGGAACGGCTGTCGGAAGCCGTTGTCGGTGGGCGGCGTCCAGGGCGCCTCGACGTGGACCGATTGGTCCATATCGAGGAAGATCCAGACGTCGGCCGTGGGATCGAGCTCGAACTCCTTCACGATCAGCCGGCCTGTGCGGGCGGTGGAGGGCCAGTGGATGCGGCTGAAGGAATCCCCCGGCTGATAATCGCGCACGCCGGAGACGTTCGTGGTCACGTGGTGGATGCGGCGTCGCATGGCATCGCCCCCGGGCATCTCGCCCACGGGGAGCATGAAGCCGGGCAGCTCCACCGTTGCCGGATAGATGACCAGGGAGGACGTGGCGGGCAGCACGCGCTCCATCCGGAACAGCCCCAGGGGGTCGCCGGAGGCCAGGACCATGGGGCCCAGCGTATAGCGGCCGCGCTGCCGGCATAGTGTGCGCACCAGCCAGCGCTGCCTTCGATGGCCGCCCAGGGCGCTGATCACCCGGCTCGTGTGATGCCCGGGCAGATCGGACAGGTCGCGAATCTCCAGCCACAGCTTGGGGAATCGGGAGCGGTTTTGGACCTCGAACTGCTCCTCCACGAATCGTCCGACCTGTGAGCGAAGCGAGCGCGTATATCGCCTGATCTGGACCCAGTTGACTCCCGACCAGGCCCACACGAAGGAGAAGATCACCACAGCGGTGATCAGATAGGCGACCGTATATGCGATTTCCCGGCCGGTGTTCAGTGCGAAGATCCAGGCGGCCAGGCCGAGGAGGATGACGCCCCATGAGCGTCGCAAGGTTTCACCTCAGATCAAGGGGAGGATAAGGGGAAGATGTCGTCGGCGAAGATCCCCAGAGCTGCCCTCCACCGGCGTGATGGAGTGTAGGGCCGGTGGTTAGCGCGCCCGCACGCGGGTGCCGGGCACGGGCACGGAGCCGAGCGTCTCCTCCACCACGGCGCGTGGGTCGACGTTCTTGATGCGGGCTGATGGGCTGATGATGAGCCGGTGTGCCAGGGTGGGCTCGGCCAACGCCTTGATGTCATCCGGGATGACATAATCGCGGCCCAGCACGGCTGCCCTCGCCCGGCTCGTCTTATATAGCGCCAGGGAGGCTCTCGGCGATGCCCCCAGGTAGACATCCGGGTGCTGCCGCGTTGCGGTGACCAGCGAGATGATGTATTCCTTGATCAGATCGTCTACGTAGATCTTCTTCACCGCCTCCTGCGCGGCCAATAGCTCGTTCACCTCGATGACCTGTCCGATCGTCTCGATGGGGTGGACCTCCCGTTGCATATCCAGCATGGCCATCTCGTCCTTGGGCGTCGGATACCCCAGGCTGATGCGCATCATGAAGCGGTCCACCTGAGCTTCCGGCAGAGGGAACGTGCCCTCGTATTCGATCGGGTTCTGGGTGGCCAGAACCAGGAAGGGGCGCGCCATCGGATAGGTCACTCCATCGACCGTGATCTGGCGCTCTTCCATGGCCTCCAGCAGGGCGGATTGGGTCTTCGGGGTGGCCCGGTTGATCTCGTCCGTCAACACGATCTGGGCCATGATCGGCCCCGGTCGAAACTCGAACTCCCCCGTCTTCTGGTTGAACACGGACACGCCCGTGACGTCGCTGGGGAGCATGTCCGGCGTGAACTGGATGCGTCGGAAGCTGCACCCGATGGATCGAGCGATGGCCCGGGCCAGCATGGTCTTGCCGACGCCCGGCACATCCTCGATCAGGATATGCCCTTCACACAGCAGGGCGAAAAGGATCAGTTGGATCTCGTCCGTTTTGCCGATGATGACCTTCTCGACGTTGTCCACGACTCTCGTTACGACACTCTGCACTTGGTTCATATGTCGACTTTCTCTCCTTAAGACACGCACGCTGTGGGCCCAGGACATCTCCCGGCCCTCTCAGTTCGAGAAAGATTATACCAGCAATTCATGAAAGGAGTAAGCGGGCTCGCATACATTCTTCCTCTTGCCGGGGTCGGCCCACCGACTCGAGGCGGGTATGCGAGCCCGGGCGAGGAAGGTCCCTTCGCCCTTCCCCTGAGGGCTTGCGATGAGCGTCGTGGGTCGTCTCGCGGGACTTTCACTATTTTGGATACACTACCCTGGGCGTTGTCATGTTGTCGGGAGGTCACGGAGGTGCTATACTGCGCTGTGTGGTAACCTTCCATAGGGGCGAGAGGTCATGGGATCTGCCATCCTGGGGAGCGGCCACGCTCCCGGCAAGGTGATCCTGTTCGGCGAACATGCGGTGGTGTATGGCCGCCCGGCCATCGCCGTGCCGGTGACCCGCGTTCGGGCGGAGGCAACCGTCGCCTCGGGGGAGCCCGGGTCGGGGCTCTCCATCCATGCCCCGGACCTGGGACGCACCATCTCGCTGGCGGCCGCCCCGGCGGATGAGCCTCTGGCCGCCATCGTGCGGGTGACGCTGGACGCGTTGGGGGTGACGCCTCCCCCGGATTGGGTCGTGACGGTGCGTTCCACGATCCCGATCGCGGCCGGCATGGGGAGCGGGACCGCCGTATCCGCCGCGATCGCCCGGGCCCTGGCCGACGCGGCAGGGCGTGATCTGGCACTGCCCGTCCTCTCCGATCTCGTGTACCAGATCGAGAGGCTGCACCATGGCTCCCCATCCGGGGTGGACAACACCGTGGTCTGCTATGGGCGCCCGGTGTACTTCGTGCGCGGGCGATCCCCTCAGTTGCTTCGGATCGCCCAACCCTTCTGGCTGGTCATCGGGGATACGGGCGTGCCCAGCTCCACCCGGGAAGCGGTTGCGCATGTGCGCCGGGCCTGGGAGGCGGATCGCGCTCGCCTGGAGTCCCTGTTTGATGGGGTGGCGGCGCTGGTGGAACGGGCCCGCGAGGCGATCGAGGCTGGCCGCGTGGAGGTTCTGGGGACGCTGATGGACGAGAATCACGCGCTGCTGTGTGAGATGGGAGTGAGCTCTCCCGAGCTGGACCGGCTGGTCTCGGCAGCCCGGGAGCACGGCGCGGCCGGTGCCAAGCTGGCGGGGGCGGGACGTGGCGGCAACATGATCGCGCTGGTCCCACCCGAACGGGCGATCTCGGTGGCCGATGCCCTGCGCGCCGCCGGCGCCGTGCGCACCATCACGACCGAGGTGGGCTCGGAGGCGACATGAGCGAACCTTTCCCGACCCTGCGCTCGTTCCTGGCCGACGCGGAGGCCGCGGGCCATCTGATCACCATTCGACGCTCGGTGAGCCCTCACCTGGAGATGGCCCGGGTGATCCTCGCCCTGGACGGCCGCCCGGTGCTCTTCACCGATGTGCCCGGCTATGCGTATCGCGTGGCCGCCGGGATCTGCTCTGATCGACGGTATTTCGCCATGGCGTTGGGCTGTAGGCCGGAGGAGGTCTCCTTCCGCCTGGCCGACGCCCTCTCCTCCCCGCGAAGGCCGCCTGTGTTACAGGACGCGCCCTGTCAGGAGGTGGTCGAGGAGGACGTCGATCTGGAGCGTATCCCGTTCCTCACCCATTGGGAGGGAGATGCCGGCCCCTACGCGACGGCCGCCGTGGCGATCGTGAACGACCCGGATACCGGCCCGAACGCGTCCTATCACCGGCTGCTGAGGCTGGATCGGCGTCGTCTCGTGGCGCGGATCATCGAGCAGCGCGGGACCGATACGGCGCTGCGCAAAGCCGAGGGGGATCTGCCGGTGGCGATCTGCATCGGGCTCCCGCCTCATATCCTGCTGGCCGCGGCCATGTCCCCGCCGCCTGAGGTGGACGAGATGCACATCGCCCAGGCGCTGGCGCCCACCCCGCTGGTGGCCTGTCGCACGGTTCCCCTGCACGTGCCCGCCGCCGCGGAGATCGTCCTGGAGGGCCGGATCACCCGACAGACGGCTGCCGAGGGGCCTTTCATGGATCTGACCGGCACCTGGGATATCGTCCGTCAGCAGCCGGTGATCGAGATCGATTGTATCACGCATCGCCGGGACCCCATTTACCAGGCGCTGCTCCCAGGGCGGCTGGAGCATCGGTTGCTGATGGGGATGCCGCGGGAGCCGACCATCTTCGCCGCCGTCAACCAGGTGTGCCAGTGTCTCAACGTGTACGTCACGCCCGGCGGGGCCTCCTGGCTGCACGCTGTGGTGCAGATCCGAAAGCGCCACCCCGAGGATGGACGGCGCGCGGCCGAGGCCGCCTTTCGGGGGCATGGCTCGCTCAAGCACGTGTGGGTCGTGGATGAGGATGTGGACCTCTTCGATCCCAACGACGTGGAGTGGGCCATGGCGACCCGGTTCCAGGCGGATCGGGATCTGCTGATCTGGCGGGATCAGCCGTCCAGCTCGCTGGATCCGTCGGCCACCCACGTGCCCGGGGAGAAATCTCGCTCGGCCAAGATGGGGCTGGATTGCACGATCCCGTGGGACTCACCCCAGGGGCCCAGCGACCCGGCCGCGTTCCAACGCGTCCCGATCCCGCACGTCGATCTCACCCCTTACCTGGAGGAGCAGGGAGGGGCGAAGCCATCTCGCGAGCGAGGATAGCATGAGCACACGACACGCATCTCGATCATCGTCTCCGGGGAATTCCTCGCCGGACATCCTGCGGACCTTCATCGCCATCGAGCTGGACGAGACCGTGGCGATCGCTTTGGGTGCGATTCAGGAGGAGCTGAAGTCTCGGGTTCCGAAGGGAAGCGTTCGGTGGGTGAATCCGGCCAGCATCCATCTGACGTTGAAGTTCTTGGGCGATACGCCGAGATCGCGACTCTCGGAGATCGAGGAGGCCCTGCGGGAGGCGTGCGCGCGCCTCTGGATCTGACGATCGAGGGGCGCGGTTGTTTTCCCAACTTTCGGCGCCCCAATGTGATCTGGGTGGCGGTGCGGGATCATGGAGGGGCGTTGACCCGGCTGCAGGAGGCCGTCGAGGCGCACGTCGCGCCGCTGGGCTGGCCGACGGAGAAACGGCCCTTCCGCCCGCACCTCACCCTGGGGCGGGTGAATCGCCGGGTCTCCTCACGGGAGCGGGCGGCCATCGGCGCGGCCGTGGAGTCTCTGGAGGTGGAACAGATCGCGACCGTTCACGTGACCCATGTCAGCTTCATGCGCAGCGATCTGCGCCCGACCGGCGCCGTATATACCCGGTTGTTCGCGGCCGCTCTGGGCGGGGGATGACAGCTACGGAATGAGGCGGCGCTCCGGATCGCCCTCACGCGATGGAGGAATCTTGCTCGTAGAAACGGGGATCGGCTGCCTCGGCCTGTTGAGCCTCTGAGGGCTCGAACAGCGGCTCGTCCGCCGGTAAGGGTTCCGGGACTGATGCGGTCGTGCCCTCCCAGATGCGGGCCAGCATCGCGATGAGGCCGTACCAGACCGAGGCCGCCAGGAAGGCGATGAGGGCGACCGCGGCCAGGCCCACGATCTGGGCCTCCATCTGGCCGGGCCAGTCCGGTTGCATCCGGGCCGCGGCGAGCAGGCCGGTGACCCCCTGCCCGACGACGCCCTGGTACTGCTCAATGCCGATCCTGTTCCAGCCAACGCCTGCCGTTCCATCGGCGAACAGGCCCACCGCCAGCAGGCTTAGGACGGCCCCGATCCCGTGGGTGCTGATGACGGCGGTGGGATCGTCCAGGCGCAGGACGTGATCGATGATGTACGTTGCCAGCGGTACCAGCAGGCCAGCGATCGTCCCGATGAGCAGGGCGGCCCAGGGCGGCATGAAGGGGCCCGCTGCCAGCGCGGCGATCGCCCCGGCGGCCACGCCTCGGGCGGACATCAGTGGGTCATGTCGGCCGGCCACGAACCAGGTGTAGGCCATGGGGGCCAGGACGCCGCCGGTGGCGGCCAGCAGGCCGTTGAGGGCGCCGCGAATGGGCTGGACGGATGACGGATCCAGCAGGGGATTCCCGTAGCTCCATCCCAACCCTCCCACGATGAGCAGGATCGCCCCCAGGGCGGATAGCAGCGGGAGATGCACGGGGGGGAGCTCGATGGGCTCTTGATCCGAGTGTGGCGGGCGACGCGTGCAGAAGATCAGGATGCCGGCCACGGCCACGGTAGCGCCGAGCAAGTGCACGCCGGCGGCGCCGCCGAAGTCGACCAGGCCGTGCCCCAGGCCCAGATTGTTGCCCAGATTGGCCAGCCACCCGCCGCCCCAGATCCAATTACCGACCAGCGGGTAAAGCAATGCGCCGATCAGCAGCCCGCCGATCGCCGAGGCGAAGGTGGGAGATCGGCCTCGCAGGCTGAGCAGCGGGATGAGCACCGCCGTCGTGACCCAGGGGAGTTGTGCGAAGAACAGCGCGTATGCGGCCGGGGTCGCCGCCTCGTGCAGCAGTCCCCATCCGCTCAGGCCCACCATGCCCCAGCCGGGGCCCCAATCCGGCCCCAATGCGGACCACTCCCACACCAGGCCCTCCAGCCCCGGCAGATCGTGGACCAATCCAACGCCGCCGAACTGGATCCCGAAGCCGATGGCCCAGTATCCTAAAGTGGCCAGGCCCACGGCGGACAGCCCGGTGAGCGCGGCCTGGCGGGATAAGGAGGGTTCCATCCCACCGGCCGCGATCAGGACGAAGCCGATGGGGACGAGCCAGGAGAGGCTTCCGGCGATCAACGTCCAGGGGAAGCTCCCGTTCGTGGTGGATTGGGAGGCATCGCCGGCGGCGGCGACGCCGTAAGAGAGCAGGATCAGCGCGAGGACGCCGGCTGTCGCTCGTGCGAGTTGGCGCTTGCTCATGGTATGCAATGTAAACGCCCCCTTGCAAGGTGAGTGAATTGTATCAGAATCCCGGGGAACACACAAAAGACGAGGCGCCGCGCCTGTTGGTCGATGCCATGCTGGGCAGGCTGGCGCGCTGGCTCCGCCTGCTGGGCTGCGATGCCGTGCTGGCTCCCAACGACGCGACCGATATGGAGCTGGTGCGGCGCGCTCGCGCCGAGGGACGCACCATCCTGACGCGGGATACCGCCCTCGCGCGGCGACGCGGCGTGGCCGTGTTGCTGGTCGCCAGCATGGAGTTGACGGCCCAGCTCCGGCAGGTGGTCGGGCAGCTGGGGATCGGTCGGGAGCGCATCGGCACGCGCTGCCTGGTCTGCAATCACGAGCTCGTTTCCCTGAGCCGGGAGGACGCCCGCGGTCGGGTCCCCCTCTACGTGTGGGAGACGCAGCATCAGTTCCACTATTGTCCGCAATGCGATCGGGTCTACTGGGCGGGCACGCACTGGGAACAGATGCGCGCCCGGCTGGATGCCATACTGGACCCGGACGACCGGACGAGCCGGTGATCGATCGTCACCGCGCTCCACGGCAGGACCAGCGGATCTCCCAACGGGACCAGATCCGGCCCGGCGTAAAGCCCGATGCGAAGGCTGTACGGGCCGGGCGGGAGGGTATCCGGCAGGGGGATTGAGTGGCGGTCGCGCAGCACCTCGCCGGGCTGCCACAGCGACGTGGGGTAGTACATCCCGCCGGGGGGGGCGTCGTGCTGTCCGATCTTCTCCCCATTTCCCGCCAGCAAGTGCACAAAGGACGTGTAGTCCCGTTCCAGGGACCTCTTCGGCTCCCAGTAGAGCGTCAGCTCTAGCGGCTGCCCCGGCTGCGGATCGGGCGTGTCGGTTGCCACGGCCAGCAGGATAAGGGCGTCCCCCACGACGCCCAATGGCTCACCGGGCGGCCTGGTCACGCTCCCCTCGACCTGCACGACGGCTCCCACGGGCCGTAAATCGAAGCGCACGTCCAGCCCCGGCATCGGCTTGACCAGGAAGACCGGACGCCCCGTGTCCAGGGCGGACGCCGTCACCTGGCCCACGTTGAGCCATCCCGGTCGCATCACCATCAGGGGGAAGAGCCCGGTGAGATCCGGCCGTCGATGTTCCACCTGCTGGAGGTAGATCAGCGGCACCATCTCATCGCGATCGTTGCTGACCAGGATCGCCTGCTGGGGCAGCGGCTCGCTCAGGATGTTCTCCCAGAACGTTCGGGCCTCTCGATCGGCGCTCCGGTCCACGCGCGGGAAAAAGGTCACCATGAGGAAGATCGGCAACAGGAGTCCCGCGGCCGCGATCGCGAGCGCCAGCGCCCGTCTCCATCGAATCGCCAGCGTCGCCAGCGCGGAGAGCCCCACGCCGGCCCATAGGGCTGCGATGAGATAGACCGGCACGTACAGGACGTACACGTCGCCGATGCCGTAGAACAGGTTGAAGCCCACCTGCGCCAGGAGCATGAGGCCGGTGGGCGCCAGGAGGTCCCAGCTTCTCCGCTCGATCATCCAGGCCAGCCCGATGATGGCCAGGGCCAGACCTATCTCGCTCAGGTTTTGGGATATGAGGGAGAGGGCGGCGGGGATCTGTCCCCAGGCCGCCGCGGGCGTCAGCAGCTCCCCGGCGAAGACGCGTCCCGTCACGAACGCCAGGAAGCCGTCCAACGAGCGATCGTACAGGGGGAGCGTCTCGCCGGGGCCGAGCGGGACCCACAGGTACGGCGTGGCCGGCGCCCGCAACGGGATGTACAGGTAGAGCAGTTGGGGCAGGATCAGACCGGCCAGCATCCTCCCCACCGTGCCACGATCCACGGCGGGACGCTTCAGCCAGGCCCACGCCAGCAATCCAGGCAGCCAGAGGATCGTCGTGCGGTGGTGGGCCAGGCCGAGCCCGACGACCCAGGCCAGGAGCACCGGGGCTCGTTGGCCTTCATCCTCCCGCACGATCAGCCACAGCGCGCAGGCCAGCAAGAGCGCGTGCAGCGTGTACACCTCGGCGATGACGGCCTGGGACCAGAAGGTGGGATTGGCCGCGAATGCCAGCGTCGCGCTCGCGGCGGCCAATCGTCGCGCCGAAAGGGGTAGCCGGGGCGACACGCGGCTGATCATCCCCAGGGCGACGAGGTAGCCGATGCCCACGGCCGTCCCGCCCCAGGCGGCCGATAGGAGGTTCATGCGCCAGGGGGGCGTGCCCAGGACAAGCAGGTGGCTCCACAGCCAGCCCAGCAGGAGGTATAGAGGGTATCCCGTGGGGTGTGCCAGCCCCGCGATCCACGCCGCGACCTGGAACTCGGCCGGATCGCCGAAGAGGAGCCCCGGGGCCAGCGTGCGCAGGTAGAGGATGCCGGCGGACAGGCCGCATCCCGCCGCCAGCCAGCGATCCACCCTCCGGCTCATGGCGTCGGCTCCAACCTCACCCAGTCCACGGCGGCCGCCAGCGCCCGGCGGTCCGGGTTGCGCCCGATGCGGAGATAGGCCCCGCCGGATCGGACGACCTCCGCGGCGCTCCCGGGCGGCGCCCCCTTCACACCGATCAGCGCGTGGGAGGCGCCCGGCACCATCCTGGGATCCTGCCCCGCGCCGATGGTCTGCAGCGCGGCCCATGCCTGGTCCGTCAGGTGATCGATGGCCGGACCTCGCGTGGCCACGACTACCAGCATGCCGTCTGGCACGTCCTGCAGGAACTGCGCCAGCCGCTCGGCCTCGTAGATGTTGGCGGCGGTGTCGAACCCTCGCTTCTCCAACAGGCGACCGTCGCGGGGATCCACCACGGCCACGTTGTACCCGCGTCGTCCGGCCGAGGCGTCCACCCGCTCGCCCGCGTCGTCCTCCAGCGTGATGTAGGCGAAATCGGCCGATGCGTTGATCTCGATGTCCACCGGCGTTTCCACGCCCGTCTGCCCGATGCGCGCGTCGGCCGGGAGCACATCGCGAGGGCGGGCCGCCCAGGCGAACTCCAGGGCGATCCGGTTGAGTCCACTCCGCACGATCCCCGCTGGGACCTGGACCTCGTAGGTCTCCCAGTCGGCGGCCAGTGTGATCCGATCCCCCACCGGCCGGCCGTTGAGCAGCACCCGCATGTGTTGAGGAGGGGCATCGGGGTAGGCGAAGGGATGGACGCGCAGGGAGAGCCGGTAGGGGGGCGCCGGCGATGTCAGGCGTATCGGCAGGAACAGGCGCGCCCGTCGTGCCCCCGCCCAGTTGGCCGTGACCCCGAAGATCTGCTCGTCGTCGTGCCAGCCCTCGCCGCGATAGGGGGCCGATCCCTCGACCCCGAGGTCCAGCTCGAAGTCCGGGCGCCCTTCCGGCTGATAAACCCGGTAGGCCTGCACGCCATCGCGATCGTAGAACGGCTGGCGGTCGACCGGCAGCAGCTCCAGCGTGTAGTCTCGGACGGCCGCGTAGGTGTCCGCGTAGGGGAACCGGCCGGGGATGGGCGGCAGGACGATGAGGTAGCGCACGTCGTAAAGATACATGAGATCGGCCGCCTGGGCGCGCGCGGCCGCGTCCACCTCCGGCGGGACTGGCCGCCCGAACTCCGTTTCCGTGATGGCCTGGAACAGCGGCAGGCGGCGGAAATACGCCATCTTGAACTCAGGGGCACGGCTGATGTTTCCGCCCAGCATGGGCTTCCCGTGCACCGTCTGGTAGAACTGCACCTGCGTTCGCTCCGATCCGAGGACGCCGAAGGAGTTGCGCCACCCCAGCGGCAGTTGTAGGAGGGCGAAGTCCCCCGGCTCGTTGGCGATCTGCTCGTAGATCGGAGGCACGCGGGCGTCGGTCAGCGGGAGGGGCACGGCCGCGTGCTCGAACAAGATCGCCGCGGCCAACAGCCCGGCCAGCGCGCCGGCGATCCCCTCGCGTCGATGGCCGGGTGAGAGCCTGCGGATGGCCCACGCGATGGCATAGGCGGCCAGCACCGCGATCCCCAGCATCAGGATCACGCTGTTGCGGTTGGGAGCCCGGTTGGCCTTGACGAAAGGGATATAGTGTAAGAGCGCGAAGGGCATGGGGAACGTGACGCCGCGGTCCCCCAGCAAGCGGTCCAGGCTAAACTCGTATCGGCCGTTGATCTGAAGCAGCGGTCCCAGGCAGAACGCCCCGAAGAGGACCGCCACCCAGCGCCAGGGACGGCCCCGCTTCCAGGCGGCCACAGCCCCGATGACGGCCAGCGCCAGGGTCACCCATCCGACGAACACGGTGTTGATGTCGGAGAAGCGCGCTGTGCCCTCCTCCACCGCCCGCAGCGCGCGGGGCCACTCCTCGCCCCAGAGGGGATGGAGGGCGGTGGGCGTGATGAACCCCAGCAGATCTGTGCTGAGCTTCAGGCCCTCTCCCCATCCCTCCAGCGCGTAGTCGCCGCTCACGAATTCACGCACGATGGGCACCAGCGCCGGGCTCCAGATGAGGGCGGCCACCACGGCCACGATGGCCATGCGGGCTGCCAGCGAGGCGATCTCGCGTCCCGCGTCCTTAGGCTGTTTGTGGGCGCGCACGGATTGCGCCAGACGGAACCCCAGAAGCACCACGGTCAGGATCGCCAGGAAGACGGCGAAGATCATCTCGGCCAGCGCGGCCAACGCCAGGAAGAACCCGGCCAGGGATGCATCCCGCCATCCCGGGCGACGCAGCGTGCGTATGAGGTACAGGGCGTAGAAGGGGATCCACTGGGTGGTCACCATGTCGTAATGCCCCAGCGCGGCGTAGATGGCCCGGTTGGATCCGAAGGCGTAGATCAGGCCGGCGATCAGCGGGACCAGGTGGCCGAGGGTCCCGGACGGCAGGCGGTGCTCATCGGCCAGCAACTGGCGCACGAGCAGGTAGGTTCCATAGCCGCTGAGGGTCGTCGCCAGGATCAGCGTGGCGTTGGAGGCGGGCACCACTCCCCACGCCAGCAGCATCGGCAGGGCCATCAGCGCGTTGAAGAAGTTGTACGTGTACAGGATCAGGTCAATGCCCAGCGGATACCAGATGAGGTCGGTGTGCAGGGGGGAGGTGTGCAGGTCCAGGAGGGCGTGTTTGAAATACCAGATGTTCCAGAGGAACGTGGACTCGTCAAAGGCCCAGGTCGCGCTGCCGGGCGTGTGGGTGGCGAAGCGCAGGAGCAACGGGTAGCTCAAGAGAAGAGCCAGGATCAGGAAGGCGGCCGGGATCAGCCACTGCCATCGCTTGCGTATCATATCCTCCCACTCGCGTGCGCCATGGGGTTAGGGCGCCAGGGTCACCGAGAGCTCAATGCGATCCGTCAGCGGCTGGCCGGCCTCGTCCAGGATCGACAGCCGCTCCCCGGTGCGCCAGTCGTACCAGCCCAGCGCGATGGTGTAACGCCCGGCGGGCGCCCCGGGCGGCAAGGCGACCTCCACCTGATCGCGCACCGGCACCCCGGGCGGCCAGGCATCCGTCGGGAACAGCCCGGCGACCGGAATGGTGTCCGCCTGGGTGACGAGCTCGTTCTCCTGGTTGATCAGGTGCACGAACATCGTGTACGACTTCTCCGGTAGTCGCTTGAAGCGCCACACCGTGTCGATGATCACCCGGGCTGGGTCGCCGATGGCCGGCCGGGTCTGGATGTCCAGCAGTTGCAGTCCCTCGCTGAACTCCGCCGGGACGACGCGCGGCAGCTCGAAATCGGGATCGGGGCCGCCCGGCGATAGCCGAACCTCCGCTACCCCCGGGTAATCCATGCCGACGCGCACGGCGTAAAGCCCGAACGGCGCGTCCTGGCCGATGGTGACCCGTTGCCAGGTCGCCACCACGTCTCCCGCGTGCCACTCCCCGTAGCGATAGGGCAGCGTCCCCGTCCACACGCCGCGTGGTATCCCCTCCGCATCCTCCACCACCAGCTGCACCGAGGGGGCCTCCGTGGGGGGCACATCCCCGGGATCATCCACCATCCAGTAGAGGGTCACCTCCAACGCGCCGCCGGGCCGCGCCTCGCCGGCGATGTCGTATCCGACCAGTCGGGGCAGCCCCTGGCCGGGCAATCCCTGGGTGCGGGCAGGTGGCCCCCCTTGATCGACGCGGTAGACCTCCAGTCCCGGCTCCCCTCTGGGGCTCTTCACCACGGCCAGCGGCGTCATCACGGGCAGCAGGCGTTGTAACCGTTCCCGATCCGGCATGGCCGAGTTGCCCAACAGGTAGATCGCCCCGCCGGGCGGCGGCATAAGGAGCGCCTTCCTGGCGTCGAACCATCGCAGCTTCGGATCGCTGCGATCGAAGAACTCGGTCAGCGGCACCTCCTCGTACAGGAGCATGAACGAGGGATGGCGGTAGATATCGGCCGAGAGGTAGGCCAGTTGCTCCGGCTGGTTGCGCTTTAGCCAACGCGCCGCGGCGACCACATCTCCATCGAACGCCTCGAACGCGCCCGCGGAGCGTCCCCACGACACGAAGTACCCCCACCAGTTCAGCGTGGCATGGAAGATGAGCGCGCCGGCCAGCACCGCGGCGAAGGCCGTCTGTCGGTCCTTGGGGTTTACCCGGGCCCGCGCCCACTCCGCCACCTGCCAGGCTCCGATGGCCGGGAAGAAGTAGAGCCCGGGGAGCACTCCCAATGCTCGCGGCAGCGCGGGAATGCGGTCCACGGCCAGGAAGGTGGGGATCATCATGACGGGCCACCACAGGAGGAGGAAGAGGAACCGCCGTCTGCGCCACTGTTGGATCAGATAGAGCACGCCGACGATGGCCAGGGCGCCGGTGATCACGTCGAACACTGGACGGCCCGGCAGGTTGTAGAACCAGTCCCGGTCCCCCAGCCCCGCCACGAAGAACTGCAACGTGTTGCCGAACAGCGCCAATACCGATTTCACGATCGGATTGCCGGAGCTGACGTGCGGGTTGCCGACGAACACCTCGCCCGCGCGAGAGGTGAAGCTGCCGGGGTGCTGGATGAAATAGCGGAACAGGGGGAGGAAGATCACGGTGGCGGCCGCGTACATGGCCAGGATGCCGCCCGGGAAGCGGCGCAGGATGGATGGCCGTCCCCGGCGGCCGTTGATCCACCACTCGACGGCCAGATAGAGCGCCAGGAAGCAGGGCACCAGCCGGGAGGCGGTGTAGAAGTACAGGTTGATCCCCATGGCGACGCCGGATCCCACCATCCAGCGCCAATCTCGCCGGTTGATCCCCCGCCAGAACGCCCAGAAGCCGATGGTGGTCATCAGCGGCGTGAACACGCCCCGCACCCCGAAGCGGCTGAAGTGCACATGCCAGAAGCTGGTGGCCAGGAACCCGGCGGCCAGCAGCGGCACGGGGGTGTCCTCCAACGGGGTGCGGCGCAATAGCTCCTTGCCCAACCAATACGTCATGGGCACGGTGATCAGCCCGGCGACGACGGAGGGGAAACGCACGGCGAACTCGTTAACGCCGAAGAGGAGGAAGCTGAAGGCGACCAGGAACATGTGCAGGCCCTCGCGCCCGTAGTTGGCGGGGAAGAAGACCTGCCCTCGCCCGGCGAGGACGTCGAGCGCGTCCAGCCCGTCGACCGCCTCATCGCCGAAGAGGCCGGGTGGGATAGTCCCGATCCGCCACAGCCGGAAGGCCACGGCGACGACGATCAGGAGAAACAGTGGGCTGATCGGCCAACGCCGACGGAGAAAGGATTTCATGTCCATGTCAGTCTGGAACGGCGATGAGGTAGCGGTGGTGCGCCCAGATCGCCTTCACCCACCAGGGCAGCGGGGCACGTTCAAGCCACGCGTGGCGCATCACCCGTTCGTACAGGTCCGGCTCTTTCCCCAAATAGTAGGCCATCGTGGACCATTGCCAGTTGTCGCCGCTAAATCGGGCGTTGAGTCGCGATGAGCGGATCCCGAGGCGCCGCAGCACCTCCGTGGCGGGCATCACCGTGTCAGGCCAGGGCGGGACGTCCAACACCCCCTGTTCCACCACGCGGGCGCCGGCCCCCTCGATCAACCGACGGATGTACCCCATGCGCGTCCATTGCTCGTCCACCGTTCGGAAGAAATCGCGGTCGATGAGGTACTTGCGCATGAAGTAGCCCACCTGCCAGCGGTTCGGCATGGCCACGAATACGACCTTGCGGGAACAGCGCACCAGCTCGCGCAACAGATCGCCTGGGTTGGGCAGATACCAGAGGCCGGCCCACTCCCAGCATAGGTCGAAGGAGCGATCGTCGAAGGGAAGGGGATACCAGCCGGATTCGCTCACGTCCACCAGCGCCACGTCCAGCCCCAGCTCATCCCAGATGCGCTGCACGCCGGCCAGCCGCTCCGGCTCATCGTCGACCAGGGTGACCTCGCAGCCGGCCTGGGCCAGGACCACGCTGTTGATCCCGCTGACGCCGGCCATGCCGTACAGGGGCGCCTCCAGGACGCTCTGGACGTGGAATCGCTTGCGCAGGTGGTCCAGGAAATCGTTGAGGACGAAGCGCTCGTAAACCAGCCCCAGCCCCTCGTCGTAGTCGGTCAGGTAGCGTTTCCAGTCGGGTTTGGCCACGGTGACTCCCCGGCGTCAGTGGGCGGTATCTTCCGGTTCCGACGCTTCGCCGTCTTCCGGGGCGAAGGTGACGACCAGCCGGTCGCCATCGTAGCGAGCCCCCACCACCTCGAGCCCGGCCAGGACGCGAGGCAGCATCAGGTTTCGCTTCCAATTCCCGATGCGGATCACCAGTTCGTCGTGAGCCGTCTTCGTCAGATGGATCCGGGAGCGGTCGGCCAGGGGCAGCGGCAGGCTCAGGTAATATCGATCGCCTCGCTTGGTGATCCGCTGCGTTCGGCCCCGATAGAACACCTGCGCCGGATCCCGGTCGCCGAAGATAGCCGTCGCCATCTTGCGTAACATCTCGGGGCCCACCACCTCCTGATCGAAGAGCGGGACGTCGAAGATGGGTAGCGGGCTGAACGTCTCCTCGATCGTGCGATGGTAGCGTTCCTGGATATCCTTCCACGTGGCGAAATAGCTGTCCCCGACCCGGTCGGGGATCATGCGGTTGCAGATGATGGCGTCCGTGGCGTATCCGTAGAGGTTCAGGTAGGTGAACGCTCGTTGTGCTTCCTTGATCACCATCTTCTCAGGGTTGAGCACCAGTCGGGCGGTGGTGCGCTTCGGGTTGCTCAGCAGACCATGCATGCGATCGAGCTGTCGGAGGAGTTCGGCCGCCGCGTCGAACACGGCCTCGTCGGGCAGAGGGACATCTGTGACGGCCTTGAGGAGGGGACGCGCCACCTGCATCGCTTTGCGCTCGATGGGGAAGATCTTCTCCAGATACCAGCGCGCCATCTCAGGAAAGGCCAATAGTTGCAACGTGGCCCCCGTCGGCGCGCAATCCACGACGATCACATCGTACTCGCCCAGATCGTTCAGATGGGTGATCTGCATGAGGCTGGCCAGCTCCTCCATGCCGGGGAGGACGCTGGTCTCCTCGGCAAGCAGTTCGTCCATGCCGCGCCAGGCGAAAACGGCGGCCAGGTACTCCTGGACCTTGCCCCAATACTTCTCCATCTGGTACAGGAGGTCGATCTCCTGCCCCCATAGGTTCGACGCGATCTGGGTCGGCTCCGGCCCGATGGAGCAATCGAAGCTGTCCGCCAGGCTGTGCGCCGCGTCTGTACTTAACACGATGGTGCGGTACCCTAGCTCGGCGCAGAGCACCGCGGTCGCCGCGCTGACGCTGGTCTTCCCGACTCCTCCTTTGCCCGTGTACAGGATGATGCGAGCCTGCTCATCCCTCATCTTTCCTCAACCCGATCCCATCCTCTCAAAGCGTATCTGAAGATTTACCGGTATGGTATCTGAGGGAGACCTTCAGATACCAGCTCTACAGGGGGAGGTGTGGAGGGGAACTCCCCTCTCGGAGGAACTCCGCTCCTCCGGGCCTCCATACAGAGGCAACGACATTTCTCAGACACGCTCTCAGATCTCGGTAGGGTGTCCTCTTCCTTGGATACGCTGTCCAGACCTCATCTACCTTCGTTGGCCCGCCGGCGGGGCCGGAAGCGGCGCCCTCATCTCTCGCGGGCTTCGTCCCACGTCCAGGGGGAGCGTGCCTCGGCCGTGGCTCGATGTCCGGGCTACGGGGTACGATCGATCTGTTCTCGCTCCCGGAACACCCGATAGTCCAGCGTAGAGAAGGGGTTGTCCAGCTCTTCGGTTTGCCGCAGGAACAGGCGGTCCTCATCGGTGAGGGATCCCCGCCGCGCCATGCTGATCAGGTGGTTGAAGCGCGCCAGGTGTCCCTGGAAGCGGTTGATCGCGTACTCCCTCGCCTGTCCCGTGGTGATCAGGAACGGCCAGTCGCTGGATTCCAGCAGCAGGAGCTCCCGACCGGCCTGGTTCAGCACCTCCGCGATCTCTCCCTCGGCATCCGGATAGCGCGCCACCATCTCTTCCATCATCCGCTCGGCCGCGTGGATCAGCGGCCACATCCACTCCGTGTCCGGGTTGAGCCAGGTCCAGTGCCCTCCGCCGTTGCCCCAGGAGCTCTCCGGGATCTCCAGGACCTCCTCCGGCGGATGGGCTTCCAGATAGGCCCGCGCCGTGGTCAGTTCCACCTGCGGGTCACGGGCGAGGCGGCGCAATACCTCTTTCAGCCAGGCGACGCCCTCAAACCACCAGTGCCCAAACAGCTCGGCGTCGTAGGCGGACACGATCACGCCGTACTCGCCGGTGCGATCGTGGTATTCCGCCAGTCGGTCTCGCACCAAGTTAACGAAGTGATCCGCGTGGAGGTTCACCTGCTGAAAGGCCGGGTATGGATCGTACAGCTCCTTCTGTCCCAGATCGACCCGTGCCCCGGTGATGCGCCAGTATTGGATGCCGGAGACGTCGTCCTTGCGATGGAACTCGCGGTAGAGGAAATCGCCCGGGTAGCCGTGGGAGGCTGACCACACCTGGAGCCCGGTGCGTTCGTCCCTTCCAAATACCGCCACGTCCGTGCCGTGGACGTAGTAGGGGCGAAAGGTGGTGCCGGCCCGGGCGCGCGGCCGCTCGTATTCTCGCGTGACGAGCTTGCGCTTGGGGATCGCGCCATAGGGGCCGATGGCGTCCCCCGCGGCCTTGCCGACCACTGCCCCGCCTTCGATGACGTGGGTGTCGGTGAAGAAGTACCCGATGTTAAAATCGGCCAGGAACTCCTCGATCCCCGGCTTCACATAACTCCGCCCTCCCTCCTCTTTGATGTAGGCCGGGCGGTATCCGCATTCGGGCAGCCAGATCCCCTTCGAGAACTGCCCCATGTGGCGATGCGTGGTCTCCACGCCGGTGTGTAGTTGGGCGTATATGCTGGAGTCCCGCTCCAGCAGGGGGGTATAGCAGTGGGTGGCCATGGAGGTGAGCACGTCGATCACGCCCATCTCCTGCAGGCGGCGAAACGCGCCGGCGAGATCTCGGCCGTAGCGTTTGCGGAATGAATCCTGGATGCCCTGATACCAGTCTCGATACCATTTGGCCAGGTAGAGCAGGTGATCCCGTTGCTTCTGGACTTGCTCGGCCGCTTTTTCATCGACCGGGATGGGGGGCGGCGGCAGCGAGGGGTCCCGTTCGAGCTCGGCCAATGCCTTCTGGACCTCTTCGGCGTCCTCGTCCAGCCCGCGCTCGGCCGCGTCCTCCAGCAGCTCCTGGCGCCTCCGCTCCAGGGCGGCCTGCCGACGAGCCAGCGCCGCGTCGTGTGCCTCCCGCCACTCCTCCAGAACGGGGCGGCTGAACCGCTGGATGTCCGCCTCCACCAGGGCCATCCGTTCGTCCAGGTAGACATCGAAGTGGTCGCACACGTCTGGATCGGCGATCTGCTCCAGGAGGATCGGTGTGAGCCCGATGGTGAGTCGGGGCTGCTCGCCTTCCTCCACCAGATCGTATAGCGCGTTCAGAAGCGGGATGTACGTCTCCGCCATGGCCTCATGCACCATCTCCTCGCCGTGCGGCCAGCGCCCTGCCCGACGGACGTATGGTAGATGGCTGTGCAGTACGAGGACGAAGGCCCCGATCTCTTCCGCCATACCTCCCCCTTATCCGGTGATTCTGGAATCTCGCGTTTCGCGGCCGCATTATACCATCCCCCAAGGGCATTGCCAACAGAACACGAGCGACGGGCGGCGTATCCAAAGTTGCCCCTAAACCTCCCCGCCGTATTTTCACCGAGGCGGTAACTCCATTTGCCGGCTTCGAGGGAGCGCAAAACAACAAAAGGCCGCGTCCACGAACCGTCGACGCGGCCCTCGCTTGTCTCGTACGGCGTTGGGTGATGGCTATCGTGTGAGCATCTGGCGTAGCACAGTGTGCAGGATGCCGCCATTGCGATAGTATTCGACCTCGACGGGGGTGTCCAGCCGGGCGATGACGGTGAACACCTTTTCCCCGCTCTCCCCTCTGGCCCGCACCGTGAGCTCCTGGCGGGGCTGCAGCCCGTCGTCGATCCCCTCGATGTCGTAGATCTCACGCCCGGTCAGGCCCAGAGATCGCCAGCTCTCTCCCTCCCGGAACTGAAGGGGGAGCACCCCCATGCCGACCAGATTGCTGCGGTGGATGCGCTCGAAGCTCTCCGCCAGCACGGCCTTGATTCCCAGCAGGTAGGTGCCCTTGGCCGCCCAGTCCCGGGAGCTGCCCGTGCCATACTCCTTGCCCGCCAGGACCAGTAGAGGTGTGCCCTCCTCCTGGTAGCGCATGGCCGCGTCGTAGATGCTCATCTGCTCGCCGGTGGGCAGGTGGATGGTCACCCCGCCCTCCGTGCCGGGCGCCAGCAGGTTCCGGAGCCGGATGTTGGCGAAGGTGCCGCGCATCATCACCTCGTGATTGCCCCGTCGAGAGCCGTAGGAGTTGAAGTCGCTCGGTTGCACGCCCCGCTCGATCAGGTATCGTCCGGCCGGGCTCTCCGGCGCGATGCTGCCCGCGGGCGAGATGTGATCCGTGGTGATGGAGTCGCCCAGCAGCGCCAGCACCCGGGCGCCCCGAATGCTCTGCAGCGATGGCACCTCCAGGGGCATGTCCACGAAGAATGGCGGCTCCTGGATATATGTGGACTCCGGATCCCATTCGTATAGCTCCCCTTCGGAGATGGCGATCTCGTTCCACATCTCGTTGCCGCCGAAGACGTTGGCGTACTGCTGTCGGAACATCTCCGGCCGGAGGGACCGCCGAATCGCCTGCTGGATCTCCTCCTGGGTGGGCCAGAGGTCCTTCAGGTAGACAGGCTGTCCGTTGGGATCGTAGCCCAAAGGCTCGTGGATCAGGTCGATGTCCACGCGACCGGCCAGGGCGTAGGCGATGACCAGCGGCGGCGAGGCCAGGTAGTTGGCCTTCACGTGGGGGCTGATGCGCCCCTCAAAGTTGCGGTTGCCGCTCAGCACGGCGGCCGCAACCAGATCGTGCTCGTGGATGGCCTGAGCCACGGCCTCCGGCAGGGGGCCGCTGTTGCCGATGCAGGTGGTACAGCCGAACCCGACGATGTGGAAGCGCAGCGCCTCCAGGTAGGGCAGCAGGCCGGATGCCCGCAGGTACTCGCTGACCACCTTGGAACCCGGCGCCAGGCTCGTCTTCACGTGCGGCTTCACGCGCAGCCCGCGCTCCACCGCCTTCTTCGCCAGCAGGCCGGCCCCGATCATGACGGAGGGGTTGCTGGTATTCGTGCAGCTCGTGATGGCGGCGATCACCGCCGAGCCGTCGTGGAGTTGCGCCGTCTCGTCGCCCAGGCGGATCTCCACGACGGGCTGAATGTCCTTCGACGCGTCGGATGGGGCCCGGCCGAACGTCTCCCGGAGGGCGGCGAGGAATGTGCGCTTCATCTCTCGCAGGGGCACGCGGTCCTGGGGACGCTTGGGGCCCGCCAGGCTGGGCTCGACCGTGCTCATGTCCAGCTCCAGCACGTCGGTGAACTCGGGATCGGGCATGTCGTCCGTTCGGAAGAGCCCCTGCTCCTTTGTATAACGCTCCACCAGATCGATCAGCTCCTCGTCTCGGCCTGTGCTGGCCAGGAAGTGCAGCGTCTCCTGGTCCACCGGGAAGAAGCCCATCGTCGCCCCATACTCCGGGGCCATGTTGGCGATGGTTGCCCGGTCGGGCAGGCTCAGCCGGCT
This sequence comes from Chloroflexota bacterium, assembly GCA_013152435.1. NCBI lineage: Bacteria > Bacillati > Chloroflexota > Chloroflexota bacterium. The sequence continues at coordinate 58,494 of JAADGJ010000062.1, forward strand.
CAGGCCGGGTCCGAAGAACTCCACGAACTTGCCCACCACGCCCTTCGCTCGCAGCATCTGGGTCACGGTCAGCACCAGGTCGGTCGCCGTCGCGCCCTCGGGCAATTGCCCGTACAGCTTGAAGCCCACGACTTCGGGGACGAGCATGTAGATGGGCTGCCCCAGCATCGCCGCTTCCGCCTCGATGCCGCCCACTCCCCAGCCGAGCACACCCAGGCCGTTGATCATGGTCGTGTGCGAGTCGGTGCCCACCAGGGTGTCGGGGAAGGCAATGGTCTCCCCGTCCTGCGAGCGGGTCTGCACGACCTTTGCCAGGTATTCCAGGTTGACCTGGTGGACGATGCCGGTGGCGGGGGGGACGACGCGAAAGTTGTCGAAGGCCTGCTGGCCCCAGCGCAGAAACTCGTAGCGCTCTCGGTTCCGCTCGAACTCCCTTTGGGCGTTGTAGGCCAGGGCATAGCGCGCGCCGAAATAGTCCACCTGGACCGAGTGGTCGATGACCAGGTCGACGGGGACCAGGGGGTTGATGCGCTGGGGATCGCCGCCCAGGCGGTGCATCGCGGAGCGCAACGCCGCCAGGTCCACCACCGCGGGCACGCCGGTGAAGTCTTGCAGAAGCACACGCGCGGGCTTGTAGGGGATCTCCCGATCGGATGCGTGGCCCGGGGCCCATTGCGCCAGAGCCTGCACGTCCTCCGCGGTGATCAACGAGCCATCGCATTGACGCAGGACGGATTCCAGGAGCACTTTGATGGAGAAGGGTAAGCGGGATACGGGCGCGAGGCCTGTCTCTTCCAGGCGGGAAAGTCGATAGATGGTTACCGGGCCCTCTCCCGTCTCGATCGTCGAGCGAGCGCCGAAGACATCCTGAGATTTCGTCATATCACACCATCCATGGAACGAGATCGCTTGGCAAAGGGTCGAAACTGATGACAGTATACGCAGAAACCTGCCGGGCGTCCAAAAGGTGAAGCGCCGTGGGAATATGGAGGAGACCACAGCAGCCCGGTGAGGGAGATGAACACAAGGGGCTCGCTTATCGTTGGAGAGATCGGCCTCTCCGGGGGTAGATCGATGGGGCTGTAGCACGCTCACGCTCAGCTCACGTCTCCACGTGGCGTCGCCTGGGGGGCGTGGGCGGGAAAGCGAGCGGGGCCGGTGTTCGCGAGAAGGGGGCCGAATGGTTCGGCCCCTATTCGCATCAACTGAACAGCATAAGCGAAGCCCCCGCCTGTCGCTTTTTCCCTCCACGGGCGGTCGCGCCTGAAAGGGGTGGTGCGGAGGAAACCCCTCTGCAGAAAAACGCTTTCTCTCGCCTTTTCCCCGCCTGGTTTGGAGCTTTGGCCGGTGGCCTCCGGCCCCACGGGGCAGGTGAGGGGCTGAAAATAGATTTCTTCGGAGGGGCGGTAGCCCCTCCGAGCCACCCCGGAGATGCGGGGCCGCGCTTCCGTATCGCTTAATCTGATACCAATGGGGGCCGAATAGTTCGGCCCCCATGGCGGGTGGTGGAAGTTGGGTGATCGAGCGGTTGTGAGTCGAGCCTTTGCGGGTTCGGCGTATTTATCCCTTCAACCCGGTCACGGTGATGCCCTCTACAAACGTGCGCTGGGCGAAGAAGAAGATCAGGATCACGGGCAGAATGGTGACCGTGCTGGCGGCCATCAGATAGGGCCAGACGAGCTTCTCTTGGAACTGGCTGCGGAATAGCTGTAGGCCGAGCGCTACGGGGTACAGTTCCTCGCGATTCAGGTAGATCAAGGGGCCCAGGTAGTCGTTCCAGGCGCCCATGAACTGAAAGAGCGCTACAACGGCCAGGGCCGGCTTGGAAAGCGGAAGGATGATGCGCAGGAAGATCCCAAGCTCACCTGCGCCGTCGACCCGGGCCGCGTCGGAGATCTCCTGCGGAATGGTCAGGAAGAACTGACGCAGCAGGAAGATGTAGTATGCGTTGCCGAAGAAGGTGGGGATCACCAGCGCTTTGTAGCTGTTGAGCCACCCGAAGTCCTTGAAAATAATGTACAGAGGGATCATGACGACCTGGAAGGGGACCATCATCGTGGCGATGCAGATGAAGAACAGGATGTCACGTCCCCACCAGCGCAGCCGTGCGAAGCCGTAAGCCGCCAGGGCGGAGGATGCGACGGCCCCGAACGCGGAGGGCAGCGCGTATTTGAGCGTGTTCAGGAAGAACAGGTCAAAGGGCTGCTTCGTTAGAGCCTCTGGGTAGTTTCGAAGTCGAACCGGATTTGGGATCCAAACCGGAGGGACGCGATAAACTTGTGGATCGTCTTTGAGCGATGTGGAAAGCATCCACAGGAAGGGCAATGCGAAGACCAAGCTCAAAAAGGAGACGGTCGTGTAGAGGATGATGGATCGAATCAACTTGCGGCGGCGCTTGCGTCGCTGAGCTGCTTCGCGCTCGTCAATCGAGGGTGCGTATAGAGTTCGCTTGACCGTGGTTTCGCTCATGCTGGCTCACCCTTGTGTCTATGGTTGCAGGATGTTTATTCCATGCTTCCGCCGTAATACACCCATCTAGCCGAGCTGCGGAAGACGATAATGGTAAAAACGACGACGAGAAGGAACAGCAGCCAGGCCAGTGCGGAAGCGTATCCCATCTTGAAGAATTGGAAAGCGTTGCGGTAGAGATAAATGCCATAAAACTCTGTGGCCAGATTGGGGCCGCCACCTGTGAGAAGCCATCCCAGGGTGAAGTATTGGAACATGCCGATCAAGCTGGTGATCAGCACGAACAGGATAGCCGGCGTGCACATAGGGATGGTGACATTCCAGAATCGTTGCCAGGCGTTAGCGCCATCCACAAGGGCGGCATCATAAAGGGATCTGGGCACATCCTGCAACGCGGCCAGGAAGATCACGATGGCGCTTCCCTGTGCCCATGCATGAATGATGATGAGCGAAGGTTTGGCCATCGCCGGCGAGGAAAGCCAGGGGATGGCCGTCTGTCCCAGGCTGGCCAGGATGGAGTTGATCAATCCATAACGGGGGTTATAGATCCACAGCCAGACCATGGCGGTGGCGACGGCGGGCACGATGGCGGGCAGGAAGAAGATCGTGCGAAAGAAGGATCGCCCCCTCATCTCGTTGTTTAGGAGGCTGGCCAGCCCGAAAGCGACGACCACGCCGATCGGAACTCCCAGAAGGACGAAGTACAGGGTATTTCCCAATACAATGCGAAATTTCTCATCCTCTAAGAGCAATTCCAGATAATTACGCAGGCCGACCCATTTCGGTGGATTCAGCACGTCATACTGGGTGAAACTGTAGTAGAAGGATGCCAGGATAGGGTAAACCGTCCACGCGAGGAAACCAATCAGCCAGGGGGAGATGAAGGCGATCCCCTTCGTGAAGTTGCGGATCTCAGTGCGGTGTATTCGCCGCAATGGGCCTACGATGGACATTGTGTGCACCTCTGTTCGAAATGTGGAGAGCTGGCCAACCCGGGGAGGGCTGGCCAGCTCTAAGTCGGGGTCAGCTGCCGCCGAAGCGCTTGGCGTATTCCTTCGTGAGGGCTTCTTGCATATCAGCCGCGGCTTCCTGTGGGGTCTTGCTGTGATGGGTCACGGCTGATACGGCATCCCACCACTGGTTGCCGGTGAACCCTTCGATGGGATCGACGGGCATGCCGTGCATCTCGTCTGCCTCGGTGGCGGAGCGGATGTAGAAGTCGAGACCCGGATATCGCGAGGTGTCCACTCGCGCCAGGTAGGACTTTCGGGCGCCGATCCAACCCGTCCCATCGTAGATGATATCCATGGCTTTGTCGGTGAGCAGGAATTCGATGAACTTGAACGCCTCGTCGGGGTGCTTGGCCCCCTTGGGGATCTGAGAGTTGTGGCCGCCGGTGGATTGCACTTTCTTCCCCTTGCGGTCGGCAGGCACCAACATCCAGGCATAGCCGAAGGTCTTGTCGGGTGCGGCATGGGCCAGCTCGCCGGGCTGCCAATACCCATTGATGATCATGGCCTCCACACCGGCCGGGAAGCTGGATGTTGGGCTCTCGGTCCATGTACCATAGCTGTTGCGATAGCCATCGATCTTCTCGGCGCCCACCAGATCATAGAACTTCTGAATCGTGGCGAGGACCTCAATGAACCAATCCTCGTTCACGTGGTAGGTCCCGGTGTCCTCGTCGAAGGCCTTCTTGTTGTAGGCCGCGCCCCAGTAGAACGGATCTCCACCGCCCCATGAGCCACCCATGGCGTCCATCGGGTCAAAGCCCAGGATAGCCACGTTCCCGGCCTGATCCAGCTCGGTGAGGATCTTGTGCCACTCGTAGGCTTCGTCAAAGGTCTGCGGCGGCGACTCGGGGTCTAGCCCTTTCGCCTTCACCAGATCGACGTTGAAGGAGAGCGCGTACCGCAGGAAGCTCTCGACGGAGGGGATCCCGTAGATGACACCCTGCCAGCTCGCGTAGTCCCAGGAGGAGTCAAAGATATCCTCCCGATCGATGGACGAGGCGTTCAGGTAGTCCTCCAGCGGCTGCATGGCCCCGCGGGAGTAGAACTCGGAGTAGGCGATGTTGCCCGTCTCTACGTCTGGTGGCGTGCCGCCCGCGATGGCCGTGAGCAGCTTGTCGCTCACACTGGCGACCTGGGTGCGCTTGACCTGGAAGCCCGTGTTCTGCTCGTTAAACGCGTCGGCGACCTTCTGCAGGGTTTCCAGGGCTACTTGGCCGCCCCAGCCATGCCACCAATCTATGACGATGGCCTCGGCCGGAGCCGCAGCGGGTGCCTTTTCTTCAGCGGGTTTCGGCGCTTCAGACGGGGCTGCTGGAGCGCACGCGGCCAGGATCAACGTTCCTACTGTGCCCCCGGCTACTTTGAGGAAACTCCGTCGGCTGATCCTTTCATTCGCCATGTTTTACCTCCTGCTGGCGGAAGGAAATGTGTTGAAGAGGAAAGCAATAGAGGATGGTATGCAGAGGATAGGGACTCCCTGTTTCACCTCCTTTCCCCCCGGGAGCTTGAAGAGTGCCTTCTGAGTTGGTAACTATAGGCTGTATGCCGACGGTTATGCGAGGATTCACATATCTTATACCACCCGGTCGGGCAGTTGTCAACCCTTTTCCCCAGGGCCTTTTCAAAGTCCAGCGTTCATGTCGGCATCCATGACACCTGCAGGGACGAGGATTGGCCTGCTTCTCGAGATTGGCCTTTCGAGTGGCGAAAGGCGCTGCCTCCCGCCACCCGCACCAAGACACGAAGCCGTATAGGCAAAGCCGGCCCCGTGAGACACGGCAAGAAGCTGTGTCTGCATATGCCTTCTCGGATTTCTCCCCAGCACACGACGTGGCCAGACGTACCCCACCCCCCACCGAAGAGCCCCCTTCTCCCGAGCTCGAGAGAAGGGATGTTGGGGGATGAGGGCCGTTTTCCCTATGCCTTTGTTTGACAGTGACGCTCACTCGATGGTATGCTCTCACGGTTTGAGTGAGAGCATGAGACACATGTCGATCGGATAAGCGGGGTGTAGGATCGCGTATGCGGGTGTATCTGGAGACGTTGGGGTGCCGGCTGAATTACAGCGAGATGGAGCGCTTGGCCCGGGATCTCATGGCGCGCGGCCACCACGTGGTCGCCTCTCCAGAGGAGGCGGATGTCTGCGTGCTGAATACCTGCGCGGTGACGGTGACCGCCGAGGCCAAGTCTCGCTCCCTGGCCCGTGCCATGGCGCGGGCCAACCCGCGCGCCCGGCTGGCCATTACCGGCTGTTATGCCACCCTCTCCCCGGATGCCGTGGAGCGTCTGCCCCAGGTGCGCCTGGTGGTGGATAACCAGGGGAAGGATCGGCTGGCCGAGCTCCTGGAGGCCTGGGCGCGGGAGTTCCCCGAGTTGCCGGCGGAGGAGCTGACCCGGCCGGATCGCTCGCCTTTCGCCAGCACCCGCACGCGCGCTTTCGTCAAGGTCCAGGACGGTTGCCACAATCGCTGTACATTCTGCATCGTCACCATCGCTCGTGGCGAGGAGCGCAGCCGCCCTGTGGATCTGGTGGTGGATGAGATCAATCGGCTGGTGGCGGAGGGATATCAGGAGGCTGTGCTCACCGGCGTCCACCTCGGCTCCTATGGCCGGGATCTGGGTGGCGATCTGGCCACGCTGGTGCGGGCGATCTTGCAACGGACCCGTCTGCCACGGCTGCGCCTTTCCTCTCTGGAGCCGTGGGACCTGACGCCGGAGTTCTTCGACCTGTGGGCCGAGAGTGATGGCCGCCTGTGTCCGCATTTGCATCTGCCTTTGCAGTCCGGGTGTGATGCCACGCTGCGCCGCATGGCCCGCCGGTACACGGCGGAGGCTTATGCCCGCCTGGTGGAGGCCGCGCGGGATCGCATCCCTGACCTCATGATCACCACGGATATCATCGTCGGGTTCCCGGGCGAGACGGACGCGGAGTTTCAACAGAGCTACCGCTTTGTCGAATCGATGGGGTTTGCCCATCTGCACGTGTTCCCATACTCCCCGCGGCCGGGGACGGCGGCGGCCCGGATGCCAGACCAGGTGCCCGACGCGGTGAAGCGGGAGCGGAGCGCGATCATGCGGGAGTTGGACGTTCGGGCCGGCCGGGCGGCCCGTCGATCGCAGTTGGGCCGGGTCCGCCCGGTCCTGTGGGAGGGAGAAGGGCGGAGGGCGGCCGAGCCCGGATATCGCGTGTGGACCGGGCTGACGGATCATTACCTGCGCGTCCTGACGTTGGTGCCCTCCGATGTGAACCTGCATAACCGGATCACCCCGGTGCGGCTGGCTCGATTGGATGGGGATGCTCTTTGGGGAGAGGTGCTCGCATGAAGGACGATTGCATCTTCTGCCGCATCGTGCGTCGTGAGGCGTACGGCGACATCGTCTATCAGGACGAGGAAGTGACCGCCTTCCGGGATATCAACCCCCAGGCTCCGGTCCACATTCTGATCGTGCCCAATCGTCATATCCCTGCCGTCTCTGCCCTACAGCCGGAGGACGCCGCCCTGATCGGCCGGCTGTTCCTGATCGCTCGTGATCTGGCCGAGCAGGAGGGGATCGCCCGGGGAGGGTATCGGCTGGTGTTGAACAATGGGCCGGAGGCCGGGCAATCCGTGTATCACATCCATCTCCATCTGCTGGGCGGCCGTCGCATGCGTTGGCCTCCCGGATAATGATTTGACGCGGGGGGTGTCGGCGGGTATAATCCCCCCGGTCTGACAATTGCAGATCGCGATCGTATGGTTCCTTGTGCAAAGTGACTAGGGGGCCCCTCCTCTTATGTCAGACGGCTAGCCCGACTGCAGGACATCGGAGGTATGTGGGCGCCCTTTTCTGTACTTCGCGTATCGGCGGTATCCTTGGGGCGGCGGCGTTCACGCCGCGAAGCCCGGAGAGATTGGGGAGATAAAAAGATGAAGCTCATCGATCGCCTGAACGAGGATCTGAAGGAGGCCCTGCGTACCAAGGACGAGCCTCGTAAGCTGGCCATTCGCGCTGTGAAGACGGCGATCCGCAACGCGGAGGTGGAGAAGATGGCCTCGTTGGACGAGGGTGAGGTGCTGGCCATCATCGCGAAAGAGGCGAAGATGCGGCGGGAGGCCATCGAGGAGTTCAAGCGCGGGGAGCGGCCGGATCTGGTGGCCAAAGAGGAGGCCGAGCTGGCCGTGTTGGAGGCCTACCTCCCACGGCAGCTGACGGAGGAGGAGATCGAGGCTCGGGCGCGAGAGGTCATCGATGAGCTGAAGGCCGCGGGTCAGGCGAACATGGGGAATGTCATGCGTCGCCTGATGAGCGAGCTCAGAGGTCGGGCGGATGGCCGTCTGGTCAATCAGATCGTGCGCCGCCTGTTGGAGCAGGGATGAGCCATCCGGCGTGCGGATAGTGGCGATCCCTGGGCGGCGCGGTCGCCCGACCATCGGAGTGACGCGTGGTACAGACAGAGTCCACGGCTCAACAATCGGATAAAGCGTCCGTTCGCCTGCGTGATACCGTCTGGTGGCGGCGGATTCAGGCGATCTTTTGGGGGGTGGTCTTCACCGCCGGTGCCTCGCTGACCCTCGCCTTTCCGATCCCGCTGAATGGACAGGTCGCGCTCTCCGTCGGGGATGTGAGTCCCACGGATATCCGATCGCCTCGCCAGATCACGTACGAGAGCGAGGTGCTGACGGAGCAGGCGCGCGAGCGCGCCGCTGCGGCCGTGCCTGATGTGTACGATCCCCCCGAGGCGCGCGTGCGGCGCGAGCAACTCGCCCGCGCGCGGGAGGTCCTGGACTTCATCGACAGCGTGCGCCATGATGAGTACGCCAGCACGGAGCAGCGGGTCGCATGGATCAACGCGATCCCGGACATCTCCCTGTCACGTTCTACCATTGAGCTGCTGTTGGCGTTGGATGAGGACTCTTGGCGTCGCGTCGCCAACGAGGTTCAGACGGTCCTGGACCGGATCATGCGGGAGGAGATCCGCGAGAACCAGTTGGAGCTGTATCAGCGGCGGGTGCCCGGCCTGGTCAGCCTGGACCTCACCGATGAGGAGGCCGCGGTCACCATCGAGCTGGTGCAGACCCTGATGCGCCCGAACAGCTTCTTCAACGCCGAACGCACGCAGGCCGAGCGGGAGGCCGCGCGCAATCGGGTGCCTCCCCAGACCCGCACTCTGGAGGCCGGGGAGATCATCCTGCGGGCCGGGGACGTCGTGGGCCCCGAGCACATCGAGGCGTTGGAGGCGCTGGGCCTGCGTCAATCCCATACCTCGCGCCGGGATCTCCTGCAGGCCGTCCTCTTCGTCTTGCTCATCGCCTCCGTGTTGGGCGTCTACCTGTATCGGCTGGCCCCGTCCTTCTGGACGGAGCGGCGGTGGCCTCCCTTGCTGGCCACCTTGATGCTCAGCTTCATCGTCCTGGCCCGCGTGATGATCGCCAAGGACTCCCTGCTCTCCTATTTCTTCCCCATGGCCGCCATGGCCATGTTGCTGAGCGCCCTGTTGGATCTGCGGGTCTCCATCCTGGCGACGATCAGCCTGGCGCTCATCGTCGCCTATTTGACCTCCGGCTCTCCGGATTTGGTCACCTATTTGCTGACGGGCAGCCTTGTGGGGGCGTTCATCCTGGGCCGTGGAGAGCGGCTTAGCACCTTCGTGTGGGCCGGCGTCTCCGTCGCCCTCACGAACCTCGCCGTGTTGTTGGTCTTCCGGCTGCCGACGGAGCCGCTGGACGCGACCACCCTGACGTCGTTGGTCGGCACGTCCATGGCCAACGGCGGGCTCTCCGCCAGCATCACGCTCATCAGCCTGTTCCTCCTCGGCTCCGTCTTTGGCATCGTCACCTCTTTGCAGCTCATGGAGCTCTCCCGCCCGACCCATCCCCTGTTGCGGCAGCTATTGCTCAAGGCGCCCGGCACATATCATCACACGATCCTGGTCAGCAATCTGGGCGAGCGGGCCGCAGAGGCGGTGGGGGCGGATCCTCTGCTCACCCGGGTGGGCGCCTACTATCATGACATCGGCAAGACGCTGCGCCCCTACTTCTTCGTCGAGAACCTGGCGGATGGCGCCAACCCGCACGATCGTCTGGATCCATACACCAGTGCCCAGATCATCATCAGCCACGTCAAGGACGGGCTGGAGATCGCGCGCAAGTATCATCTGCCGCCGCGAATTCAGGATTTCATCCCGGAGCATCATGGCACCACGTTGGTGAGCTACTTCTATCACCGGGCGCAGGAGCGGGCGGGCGAGGGCGAGACGGTGGACGAGGCGGCCTTCCGGTATCCCGGCCCGCGGCCGCGCAGCAAGGAGACGGCCATTGTCATGTTGGCGGACTCGTGTGAGTCCGCCGTACGGGCCACCCGGCCCGACTCGCGCGAGGAGCTGGATCAGATCGTGGCCAGGCTCATCCGCAAGCGCCTGCTTGACGGCGAGCTGGACGAGTGCGATCTGACGTTGCGGGACCTGGATCGCATCCGGCAGGCCTTCGTGCGCACGTTGCAGGGCCTTCACCACCCGCGCATCCAGTACCCCGAGCCGACGCAGCCCGCCGAGCAGCCCGCGGAGCCGGCCGTCGAAGGCGTCGCTCAGGGGGAGGAGGTCGCCTCGGCGACGGAGCGGCGGGCATCACCGATCCCCCCCGATGGAAACAGGAGTCCGGGCAATGGCGTGGGATGAGCCTACGGAGACGTCGGAGAACGTGGAAGTCCAAAGCGACTTCCAGATAGATGTCGCCGTTGACGAGGAGGATCTGAAACGTGCTGCCCAGGCGGCGCTGACGGCCGAGGGGTACCCGGACGGCGAGATCACCATCGTGCTCACCGATGATGCTCGCGTGCGGTGGCTCAATCGGACGTATGCGGGCGTGGACGCTCCCACCGACGTGCTGGCCTTTGGCGCGCAAGAGGGGGATCCCTCCTTCGTCGTCCCACCGGAGGCCGGCCATTACCTGGGCGATATCGTGATCTCGGTGCCGTTTGCGGCGCGTCAGGCTGCCGAGCAGGGGAACTCGCTGGCAGCCGAGCTTCGTCTCCTGGTCGTCCACGGGACGCTGCATCTTCTGGGATACGACCATTTGACGGAGGAGGAACGGAGGGAGATGTGGCGGCGCCAGGAGTCCATACTCAACGCGTTACCTCCGATATCATGAGCGATTTGAACCGTTGGCAGAGCTTCCGCTGCGCGCTGTCCGGCGTGGTCCACGTGCTGCGCACGCAGCGGAACGCTCAAATCGAGATCATCATCGCGGCGATGGTGATCGCTGCCGGGCTGTGGCTGCGGGTGTCTCGGCTGGAGTGGATCCTGTTGGTAGTCGCCATTGGCATCGTCCTCTCGGCGGAGATGATGAACACCGCCGTGGAACACGCGGTGGATGTCGCCATCCGTGATCCGGATCCGCTGGCTCGGGTCGCGAAAGATGCCGCCGCCGCGAGCGTCCTCGTCGCCATCGCCATCTCCGTCGTGATCGGTCTCCTCATCTTTGGCCCTCGTTTGCTATCTGTGGTGCCGTTCTGAACCCTGAATTGGGAGATCGCACCGCGCGTGGCCGTCATGCAAGAGCCTATATCCCTGGAGGACCCATGACGATCCCGATCATCCTGGATACCGACATCGGATCAGATGTGGACGACGCGCTGGCTCTGGCGCTCTTGTTGAGCCACCCCGACGTCGAGCTGGTGGGCGTGTCCACCGTCTATGGAGACGTCGCCTGCCGGGCACGCATCGCCCAGAAGTTGCTGCGGCTGGCTGGCCGTCCGGATGTCCCCGTCTTTCCCGGCGCGGGACAGCCTCTCTCCCTGGATCGCTCCGTCTGGTGGGGTGGCCACGAGGGCGAAGGGATCCTGGAGGGGGACGAGTGGCATGAGCCGGTTCGCGGGACCCACGCGGTGGATTGGCTGGTGGATACGATCATGGCCCGGCCGGGGGAGATCACGCTGGTCATCATCGGCCCGATGACGAATATCGCCCTGGCGTTGCGTCGCGAGCCACGGCTGGCTCGGGCGGTGAAGGCCGTGGTCAGCATGGGGGGCGTCGCTCGCGTCGCGAGCAACGCGTTGGACCTGCCCGTGGCCGAGCACAACATCCGCTGTGATCCTGTGGCCGCCCGCATCGTGTTCGAGGCGGGATGGGTGGTGACCATGATCGGGCTGGATGTGACCATGCAGGCCATGATCACGCGGGAGGACATGCGGCGGGTGACGGCGGCGGGAACACCGTTCCACGCCGCGTTGGGGCGGCTGGTCGATCGCTGGCTCCGATTCGTCGGCCGCGATCGGACGGCCCTGCACGATCCGCTGGCGGCCGCGACCGCTATGGGGATGCCATTCGTCACCTGCCAGGACCTGCGCGTGGATGTGGAGACGGAAGGGCGGATCACGGACGGCGCGACGGTTGTGCGACGCGCGTCGGCACAAGCGCCCGCTAACGCCCGGGTCGCGCTGGCTGTGGAGGCGGACGCCTTCGTGCGCTATTACGTGGAGCAGGTCAGCGGCTTTCGTCCGGATGCGTGATCTTGGGCTCCTCGCCCGAGGGAGAGGGACGGGTGATCTCCCAGAGCGCCACCAGGGCCGCGATGAGCCCCAGCACCTGGAAGCCTCGATAGCCGCCTTCCCAGATCCACGGCTCCGCCCGGAACGGCTCAAAAGCCAGCCGGGTTAACCCATAGCCCAGCACCAGCGCCCAGGCCATCCAGCCTGGGCGTGCCCGTTCTCGTCGCCACCACAGTATGGCCAGGACCCCTAGCAACGCCAGCGCCTCGTAGAGCTGTACCGGATGTCGGCGCGCATCCCATAGGGGGATGGCCCACGGCACGTCGGAAGGGGTCCCGAAGGCTTCCCCGCTGAGGAAGTTACTCAGGCTGAGAAGTACCAGGGCTAATGCTGCGCCGGGAGCGATCCCGTCCAGCACCTCCACCCGGATCAATTGAGCTCGGGCGAGGTACGCAAGGGCGGCCACCAGCCCCACGACCAGAGCCGAATAGAAGGAGATGGTCCCCGGCGTCAGCGATAGGATCGCTCCCAGGTCCTCTCGATAGGCGGACCAGTGCTGGATGACATAGGCCAGCCGTCCGCCGATCAGGCCGGCTGCCAGCCCCAGGAACCCTGCGCTCCAGAGGGTCTCCCCATCGAAGCCGCGCCGGGTGACCTCCCGGCTGGCCAGCCATAGGCCGGCGTAGAAGGTGATCAACAGCATCAGCGGCTGGGTGGGGAGCGCCACCCGGCCGACCTGGATGACAGGTAACATGCGGTCTCCTTATCTCCCCAACAGGGCGTCGACCTTGCTCCGGAGCAACGCCTCGCTCATGGGGCCCCCGATGACCATATCCCGGATCACTCCCCGCGCGTCGATGAAGTAGGTCGTGGGGTACGCTCGCACCCGGTACAGGCGCCCTACCTCGCCGCGGGTGTCCAGCACGATGGGGAACGTCAGGTTGTACTCTTCCAGGAAGCGCTGCACCTGGGGGCGAGCTTCCATCTGATTGACCCCCAGAACGACCACGCCGTCCTCGCGGTGATCGCGATAGATCTTCTCCAGCGCGGGCATCTCCTCCTTGCAAGGGGGACACCAGGTGGCCCAGAAGTTCAGGATCACGGCCTTCCCTTGCAGGTCACGGAGGGACATGGGCTGTCCGTCCATCCCCTCCAGCGTGAAATCCGGGGCCAGGAATCCCACTCTGGCCCCGCGGCCGAGAGGGGTCTCGGCCGATTGTACCCGATTCGTCTGGATCCACAGCAGCCCGATCAGGGCCACCAGGGCGAGGAGAATCCATCTCGCCTGGGAGCGAATCGAGGCGCTTGTCTCCGTCGTTTGCATGGTAAAACTCCTCCGAGCGTGTCTGGGAGATCCCGTTGTTCCTGCCACGGGGAGCTCCTCCGGAAGAAGCCTTTCTTTCACCTTTGACCTGCCCCTCCTCGGCCTGGATCCCTGCAGAAAGGGCTGAGAAGGGCCAGTGCAGGCCGGAAAGGTGGGATTTCCGTGGAGGGAAGAACCCCTTCCCACCTCCCTGTGGGGCTGGCAGCTGGGAGAGCCCTTCAGACACGCTCTCAGAAAGGGTTACGTAGTCATACCGTCCGGCCACGAGACCGCTTGGGCCAGGGGATGAGGTATGATATAATGGATTTGGCCGATGGGTGTCTGGGCGTTAGGCCAAGGTAGCCGGCCTCGATCTGGCCAATTCATCGCAGGGAGATGCCCGTGCCCTTTTCTGGAATGACCTTGCCGCTGTTGCTCTCGCGGCTTGTGATTTTGGTGATCGCGTTGAGTTTTCATGAGTTAGCACACGCCTGGGTGGCGGTCCGGCTGGGCGATCCCACCCCGCGACGGGATGGTCGTCTCACGCTCAATCCACTGGCCCATCTGGATGTATTGGGCTCCTTGATGTTCGTCGTCGCGGGGTTCGGCTGGGCCAAACCGGTGCGTTGGAGCCCCTGGAATATCCGTATCGATCAGCGGTGGGGGAGGCTTCTGGTGGCGGCTGCCGGCCCACTGTCCAACCTGCTCTTGGCGTTTCTGGCCGCCTGGGCGATACGGATCTCTGGTGCATCGTTATGGGGGCTCCAGGGGGGGATCTGGGCTATTCTACCCAGCCCGGGGCTCTTTTTTCAGGAATTTATCTTCCTGAACGTCGTCCTGTGTTTCTTTAACCTGTTGCCGATCGCCCCGCTGGATGGTTTTGAGGTCGCAACGGGGCTGTTGCCGCCCAATCTGGCTTACTACTTCCGAAGGTTGGCCCCTTATGGCCCTTTCATCCTGTTGGTTTTGATCATCCTGCCGATCAATCTGCTGGGGCTGATCCTGGGGCCGCCGGTGACGGCGACCGTGCGGTTGTTGTTGGGATAGGCGTCGGGCGGTGGATTTTCAGAAGCGCTCTCGCGCCTTCGCGTGGTGCATCAAGGCGGGAGAGGATTTTCTTGGGGAGAGAAACGTGCGGGGCGTCCTGAAGCGCCCGCTGATCGAGAGGGGATATGGCTAAGGCAAAGATCACGATTGTAGGCCTGGGGCTCGTGGGGAGCTCTTTGGGCATGGCGTTGTGCAGCGGGAATCGTGAGTTTGAAGTGGTCGGGCACGATCGGGAACCCAAGGTCGCGGCCGCGGCCAAAAAGGCCGGAGCGGTGGATCGTACGGATTGGAACCTGCTTCGGGCTTGCGAGGAGGCGGACCTGGTGATCCTGGCTCTGCCGATGACGGCGATCCGCGATACGCTGGAGGCGATCGCGGATACGTTGAAGCCCGGCTGCGTGGTCACGGATACGGCCAGCATCAAGGTTCCCGTGCTTCAATGGGCCGAGGAGCTCCTTCCCCAAAATGTGCATTTCATCGGCGGAGATCCGATCGTGGGGGCTCCGGAGGAGGCCACGGGCGTTGAGGCCGCCTCGGCGGAGCTGTTGCATGAGGCGATCTATTGTCTGTGCCCCACATCTACGGCGGCTCCCGAGGCCGTGCAAGTCGCCGCCGACCTGGTCAGCCGGGTGGGTGCGCAGCCGCTGTTCCTGGACGCCGTCGAACATGACGGCCTCACCGCCGGTGTAGACCATCTGCCGTCCATCGTGGCGGCCGCGTTGTTGGAGATCACGGCATTGACCTCCCCATGGCGGGAGATGCGCAAGCTGGCGGGGGGGCAGTATCGGTCCGTGACGCATCTGACCTCCGACGATCCATCCGCCTACCGGGCGATGATGCTGGCCAATCGGGAGAACATCATCCATTGGATCGATGCGTTGATCGACAACCTGCAACAGTGGCGTCAGCGGATGGCGGATGATGAGGGGGAGACGTTGGAGGCGACGTTCCAGCAGGTGCTGGAGGCGCGCGATAAGTGGCTGCGGCAGAAGGCATCCGGTCGGTGGGAGGACCGGGAACCTGTGGATGTCGGCGGTATGGGGAGCTATTGGCGTGGCCTGTTCGGCTTCGGTGGACGCTCCCGTAAGCAAGAGGGATAGGCTTTCAAGCCCCCTCGTGATGGAGGGGTCGGATCGTGCAGAGCACGACGTCAACGACGCGATCGGATGAGGGCGCTCAGCGGCAGACGGTGCGGAGCCTGTCTGTGTGCATGCCCGCTTATAACGAGGAGGCGAATCTCCCCGGCATGATCGCGGATGTGGTGAGGATCATGCGGGAGCGCTGCGATGATCTGGAGGTCGTCGTCACCAACGATGGCAGCACGGATCGGACCGGCGAGGTGTTGGAGGAACTCGCTCGCCAGTATCCGGAGTTGAAGCCGGTCCATCACGAGGTGAACCAGGGATACGGGGCGGCTGCCTATACGGCCATCAGTCACGCCACCAAGGAGATCATCCTTTTCACCGATTCCGATCGCCAGTTCGTGTTGGAAGAGATCGATCGCTTGTTGCCCCATTTGAACGAGGCGGACATGGTTGTGGGCTATCGTGCCCCCCGACGCGATCCGTTCCTGCGTGTGTTGTTTGGCCACGGGTGGAGCGCCCTAGTCACGCTGTTGTTCGGCTATACGGCGCGCGACATCGACTGCGCCTTCAAGCTGTTCCGGCGTGACGTGTTCGCGGCGGTCGGGCCGAGCATCCGATCTCGTGGGGCGACTTTCAGCGCGGAGTGGCTGGTGCGCACGAAGCGGGCGGGGTATCGCATCGTCGAGGTGCCCGTCAGCCATCTCCCCAGGCAAGCCGGGTCGCCAACCGGCGCGCGGTGGGATGTCATCTCCCGGGCATTTCGTGAACTCTGGCAATTCCGAATGCAACTCTGGCGGGAAGGTTAAATCCCTGCGCATCCTGTTCATCGCACCTACTGGCTTCTTCGCGGACTACGGGTGCCACGTGCGTATTCGCGGCCATGCGGAGGCCCTCCAGCGGCGTGGCCACCGGGTCCGAATCGTCACATATCCGGCGGGGCGAGATGTGCCTGACCTGCGGATCACACGCCCGCCTATCCTCAGTCGTCATCGGCAGATGCCGGTGGGCTCCTCCTGGCGCAAGATCCTCCTGGATGCCATCCTGTTCCCGGTCGTCTTGAGCGCGGCCTGGCGGTTTCGCCCCCACGTGGTCCATGCTTTTCTGCACGAAGGGGCGCTTCTGGGGCTGTTCCCCGCCCGCCTGGCTCGGGTCCCCCTGGTCTTCGACTTTCAGGGCAGCCTCACCAGCGAGATGCTCGATCACGGCTTTCTCTCCAGGCGCTCGCTCCTGGTCGGCGCATGGCGCCGCCTGGAGCGCTGGATCGATCATCGGCCCGACCTGATCCTGGCCAGCTCCCGACATGCGGTGGATCTCCTGTCCGCCCAGTTCGGGGTGGCGCGCCGCCGCGTGCGCGCCGTGCCGGACAGCGTGGACCCCCGCCAGTTCCACCCGGCCACGGTCGAGGATGTCTCCCGGTTGGAAGCCCTGCGCGCTCGCTGGCATCTCCCCGCCGATCGGCCATTGGTGGTCTATCTGGGTCTGCTGGCTCCCTATCAGGGCATCGATCTGCTGTTGGAGGCCGCGCGCATCCTGCTCCAGATGGGGGATTCGTCTCCTGATGCTCGCGCGCATTTCCTGATCATGGGATTCCCTCACGTGGATCGTTATCGCCGGCAGGCCCGGGCGTTGGGGATTGAAGAGCACGTCACGTTCACGGGGCAGATTCCGTTCGAGGACGCCCCGGCCTGTCTGCGGCTGGGCACCCTCGCGGTGGCCACCAAGCTCTCCGAGACGGAGGGGAGTGGGAAGATCCTGACGTATATGGCGACGGGGTTGCCGGTGGTCGCCTTTGACACCCCGGTGCATCGGGAGTATCTGGGTGAGTGGGGGATTTATGCCCGTCCGGGGGATCCCGCCGAGCTTGCCGAGGGGATCCGGTCCCTGCTGGCTTCCCCGGCGCGAGCGCGCCGCCTTGGGACGATGCTGCGCGAGCGCGCCGTGCGCTCGTTCAGTTGGGATGTGGCCGCGCGGCAAATACTGGATGCCTACACGGAGGTTTGCGGCGCCCCTGGGGACGTGCTATAATGCTTCCCGTAAGTCAAGGCCGGCGGATCGCATGATCCGCCTTTCTGCATGTTCGGGCGATGAGCGGGTCATCCCCCGCCCTGTGGGATCGCAGACCGCCGGCGTGGGTGCAGGCGTGGCTCGGACCTGCATCATGAAGGGTGCCATTCACGAAGGTCGCTCATGCAAGGGCTAAGCGAACGGCCGGTCGCCACCGAGACGATGTTCCCACGGCAGGCCCATCGACTGTATATCCGATGGTGGCAGTGGAGCCTGGCCGCTCTCCGGTCTCGTGGCGTCCTCGCGATCGTGCTGGGATATCTGGTGTTGGCCGTCAGCTATGGGGTGATCATCCCCCTGTGGGAGGCTGACAACGAGTGGGCGCATTACCGGTACGCCCGTTACATCGTCACTCACCACGCGCTGCCCGATCCCACGGAGCGTAAGCCTTCCGAGCGTCCCCCCCTGTTCGCCCGACGGAAGTGGCCAGCTCGGGAGTGGCATCAGTTCAGCCAGCCGCCGCTTTACTACCTCCTGGCCGCGGCGGTGATATCGCCGGTGGACATCAGCGATAACCTGTGGCCGGTGCCCAATCCGTACGTCCACAGTAGCACCGGCGTGGGCGGGGTGAACTTCGCCGTCCATGGCCCGGAGGAGTCGTTCCCCTATCGGGGCACGGTGCTGGCCGTCCATCTGATCCGCCTGCTATCCGCTGTGTTGGGGCTGGTCGCCCTGGCCGGCGTCTACCGGCTGGCGCAAACCATCGCTCCGGGGCGGCCGGAGCTGGCCTGGGGCACGTTGGCGCTTACCGCCTTTTCCCCTCAGTTCCTGTTTGCGGCCAGCACGGTGAACAATGATGTCCTGGTCACCGCGGCCGGCGCGTGGACCCTGGTGTACGGCCTTCGCGTTGTTCAGTCTCCACGACGTTTGAGGAACTGGGGCGGGGCAGCGCTATGGCTCAGCCTGGCGATCCTGGCCAAATATAACGGGCTCGTGCTGGCGCCGTTCGTCGCGCTCTGTTTCCTCATCGGCTTCGTCCGATTGGCCCGGGAGCGGGAGGTGCGGTATCTGGCGCGGGCGTTATTGGGGTCGGGGATCGTCGTCTTCCTCCTCACGGGTGGATGGCTGATCAGCAACCGCGTGCGCTACGGCCGCTTCATCACGCGCTATCCCAATCTTGTGGATCGGTTCGTGAGCGATCTGAGCAGCCTGGGTGGAACCGATCTAAGTTGGTTGACGCGAGAGCGTCTGTGGCAGGCTGCGGTGTACTCCTTTGAGACGTACTGGGCTTCCTTTGGCTGGGGCAACCTGGGGCTGCCCAAGCTCGTCTACCAGGTGCTGGCCGTCTTCTGCCTCATGGCGGTCGCGGGGATCGCCTTGCGGTTGAGCCGATCTCTGTTCGCCCGCAGAATCGAGCGGACGGTGTGGATCAGCCTGCTGCTCTTGGGGCTCGTGATGGTGGCCTGGCTTGTGGGCGCATACAAGGCGTTGCGCACCGGAGAGGGACGCCTGCACGGCCGCTATCTGTTGCCCGTGTTGCCGGCGATCAGCTTCCTTCTCGTGTGGGGGATCGGCGCATGGTCTTCGGGACGTCGCCTGCGCTTCACCATGGCTGTCCTGGGCGGAGCGTTTCTCCTCTTCGCCGGGTGGACGGCGGCGGGCCCTTTGCGAGCCGCCTATGCGCCGCCGGCGTTCTCTACACAGGTCACCTTAGCTCCTGACGAGCGGCCTTTGGGGGCGCGCTTTGGGGAGAACGCGGAGCTGATCGCCTACACGATCTGGCCGGAGACCGTGTCCCCCGGGGAGGCTGTGGGCGTTCGGCTGCTCTGGCGTGTGTTGAAGCCGTTGGACCGCAACTATACGGTTGGAGTCCACGTCGTGGACGCGAGGGGTGTGAAGGTAGGGGAGACCAACATTTATCCGGGGCGCGGGAACTACGCCACGACGTTGTGGCGCCCGGGGGATGTCTTCCGGGAGACCTACTGGGTGGTCGTGCGGGAGCCCATCACGCGGCCGATCATGGGACACATTAAGGTGGCGTTGTTCATGGACGATGACACCCGGGAGCATCTTCCGGTCACGGATGCGCACGGCAATCCGCTGGGTGGGGGCGTCTTTTTCGGCCGCATCAAGCTGGCGCCTTCCGAGCCGCCGACAGAGCCGTTGCCGGAGACCGGGCTGGCGCGGCTGGATGATATCGCCTGGCTCAGCGAGGGGGACTGGCAGGCTGAGATCATGCCCGTGACGGCGGGCGAGACCTTTACCGTGACGTTGACGTGGCGCGCGCTGAGCAGGCCTGCGACGGACTACCAGGTGTTCGTGCATCTGGAGGGTCCCGATGGGCCTGTGGCGTTTGGGGACGGCCCGCCTGCCGGAGGAACGTATCCCACCGGCCTCTGGGATCGCGGTGAGCGCATCGTCGACGAGCATGTAGTGCGGGTGCCACCCGATCTTCCCGCCGGCACGTATGCGCTGGCGGTCGGCCTGTACGACGCGGAGGGGCGCCGCCCGGCGACCTATGGCCCGGACGGCGAGCGGCTGCCTGCGGATCGGGTCGTCCTCGATCGCATTCGGGTGATCCGGCGGGATCAGAAAGCGTTCATCCCGCTCGTCACCCACCAGGAAGAGGTCAAGGGGCGCAAGAAGCGGTGATGACCCGCACCTTGCTGTGAAGTCACAGAGAGCGCTGGGGGAAAACGAAGAGGGGGGATCGTCGAGCGTAGGAACGGGCAATATGCCGGTGCGGAGCAGGACGAGTGCTCAGGCGGATGGCTCGTGGCACCCGGCTCTCCGTATCATTCGAGAAACTTTCCAATGCGAGAGGAGCGCTTATGAGCAAGATCCTGGTTACAGGGGGGGCTGGATTCATCGGTTCTCACGTTGTGGATGCCTTCCTCGATGCCGGGCACGAGGTGGCGGTGATCGACAACCTGGTCACGGGCAAGCGGGAGAACGTGAATCCCAAGGCGAAGTTCTACGAGGTGGACATCCGGGACCAGGAGGCGGTGGAGGAGGTCTTCGCCGCCGAGCGGCCGGATGCCGTCTGTCACCAGGCCGCGCTGGCGAACGTGCGCGAGTCGTTGGAGAAGCCCATTGAGTATGGCGAGGTGAACATCCTGGGCTCTCTGGCGCTGCTGGAGGCGGCCCGCAGGCACGAATGTCGTCGCTTCATCTACGCGTCGACGGGGGGAGCCTGCTACGGTGAACCGGAGTTCCTGCCGGTCACGGAGGATCACCCGATCAATCCGCTGGATCCCTACGGTGCCAGCAAGCATGTGGTGGAGCATTATCTGTACCTGTATCGACATAATTATGGGTTGTCCTACGTGGTCTTGCGGTATCCCAACGTGTATGGCCCGCGCCAGGATCCCCTGGGCGAGGCGGGGGTTGTGGCGATCTTTACCGGCTTGATGCTGCAGGGTAAGCAGCCGACGATCAACGGCACCGGCGAACAGCAGCGCGATTTCGTCTACGTGGGTGACATCGCCCGGGCAAATGTGATCGCTTTGGAGCAGGGTGAGGGGATTTACAACATCGGCTCCGGCGTCCCGACCGATGTCAACACCATCTTCGCGGAGCTGAAGGAGATCATCGGGTATCCGGGGGAGGCGCGTTATGGCCCGCCGAAGCTGGGCGAGGTGTTCCGTATCTACCTGGATGCCAGCAAGGCGCGCGAGGAGTTGGGATGGGAGCCGACGGTTCCTCTGAGGGAAGGCCTCACCCGAACGGTGGAGTTCTTCCGCCATCGTGAGGGATAAGAGGCGAGGGTGGCGAGTGTTCGGCGGCTCGTTCGCGGGCCGCCGAATTCATTTGTGCGAGGGGAATCCTCATGCGGATCGCTCTCAACGGCTGGTTTTGGGGCCAGATGGGCACGGGCAGCGGGCAGGTGCTGCACGGGTTGGTGCGTTGGCTGCCGCGCGTCTCCCCAGGCGATGAGCGATGGTTGATCCTGCCCCGACACGCATCTTCCACAGAGGATGTGCCCGGCTGGCGGCTCGTGCGCGTGGCCACCCCGTTCGATCGCGTGCAGATCGACCTGGCCAAGGTCTGGTTCGAGCAGATCGCGTTTCCATGGGCGTGTCGGCGGCTGGGAGTGGAGATAGCCCACGTGCCTTATTGGGGATCGCCGTGGTGGCGGCCGTGTCGCGTCGTCGTCACCGTGCACGATCTGATCCCGCTGTTCGGGGCGGCCCGTTGCAGCGATTGTACACAGCGCTGGTCTCCCGGACCGCTCGCCGCTCTCATCTGATCCTGACGGATTCCGAGGCGGCGCGTCGGGATATCGTACAGCATCTGGGTGTGTCACCGGAGCGGGTCCGCACCGTGTATTTAGCTGCGGACGAGCGATATGCCCGCTCTTTGACCGGGGAGGACCTGCAGCGGGTGCGGGAGCGGTATCGGCTACCGCATCGGTTCATCCTCTATTTCGGCGGCTTCGATGTGCGCAAGAATGTGCCGCGTTTGCTGGAGGCGTACGCCCGGCTGGTGCGTCAGGGGCGGCATCGCGACACGCCGCTGGTGATCGCGGGGCGGCTGCCGAGCCAGGATACCCCGTTCACGCCGGATCCTCGTCGCCTGGCGCGTGAGCTGGGGATCGAGGCGTGGGTGCATTTCCCCGGCTGGATCGCGGAGGAGGACAAGCCGGCATTGTACGCGCTGGCCGAGGTGTTCGTATTCGTGCCCACCTATGAGGGGTTTGGGCTCCCCGCGCTGGAGGCGATGTCGGTGGGCTTCCCGCCCGAGGTCTGATATCGGAGGCCTTATCAGGCTACCCTCTAGACGTCATAGGCTCTCTTGTCTTCTCTCCCTGACCTACCCCTCTTGACCCCGATGGACGATCCAGGTCGGAGCTCAGGCGGAGGATCTGTCCATCACCTGTTTGCGAGCAAAAGCGGTTCGTGAGATCTATTTGTCCGTGCGCCCGGGAGCGGCGTTCCTCTCTTTGATGAGCCTCCATCGCTTGTAGATTCGGGTTGGTCGAGCAAGAAAGCTTGTTCTATTCCCGTGGTCAACAAAATGTGTTATGATATAGGTGGAGGGAGAGGTCCTCCTTGAGGGCCCTGGGTATTTGGGAAGGGTGCGTTTTCCCCATCTGTCAGGAGGCGGATCATGAGCGTGGGTACGTCTCAATCCAAATCCCAGCATCGCAGCCTTTCCATAGCCTCTGGGATATTCCTGATCGTACTGGGCTTTTCGACCTTGTTCGCCTCTGTCCTGCCCATGTCTCCGCGTTTGTTGATCAGCGCCGGCCTGCTGTCGGGCGGTGTCGTGCTGGTCGCCCCTCGGCGTGTCCGTCGGTTGGCGCTCTTTGGTGCTTCGTCTATCTTTCTGAGCATTGGGGTATTGATTGTTGTCTCTCCCATCGTTCTAGGCATACGCCTCGGCCAGATTGAGATGTCTAAGGACTTGGCCTATGCGATCCTTTTGTGGTTTGTATGTTTGTTGGCCGCCACCGGGTTGCTGGCCTCCGGGCTTTGGATCCTGGCCTACATGAGCGGTGATCTTTTGTTACGAGCCCACCCAATAGGTGATCTTGGCCGTATGGAGGTTATACGCCAGCTCTTTACGCTCGCGTTGGGGCTCCAGGGGCCGTTCATGATCGTTGAAAAGGGGGAGATCCGTGGAGATGCGAGAATGGGGGTGCTACGGCGCTTGGGTGGGCCGGGGCTCTTGATCGTGCGTCCCTGTCAAGCCGTTGTGTTGGAGTGGGGGGGGAAGATCACCGGGATTCGGGAGCCTGGGGTCATTCGCTTGAAGCCATTTGAGCGTGTGCGACACGTGATCCTCTTGGAACCCAAGTTTATCCAGGTGGAGTTTCACGACGTGCTCACCAAGGACGGTGTGACGCTGTCCAGCGTTACTGGTGCCGTTGGTTATCGGTTTCCACCTGTTGACAAATCCGCCTTCGGATCTGGGGAGGGGATTATCCGGGATGATTTATATCCGACGCGTCGGTCAGATCTGGAACGTATGTTACAGATAGTCCCGGACCCGGCGAAGTGGGATGAGGCTATTGCGGAGGTGGTGGAGCGAGCGGCGCGTCGTGCTATCAGCCGTTGCACATTGGAGGATCTGTTTCCTCTTGAAGAATCTGGTGAGGAGTCTGATGGGAAGATTGACGCAGGGATTGATTCGGCTGCGCTGGAAATGGTCTCCGAAATCGTCTTTGAGGAAGTTCGCCAGCGAACGAGACACTGGGGGGTGCAAATTACGGCGATGGAAATTACAGCAATGACTTTACCGGAGGAGATACCGGATTGGGTTTTGAGTTCGTGGGTTGCGGACCGAAACAAGGTGATCAGCGTAGTTCAGGGGGAGGTAGATGCCAAGCGAGCGTATGCCTTTGAGTCGGTGCGGTTAGCCGCACGACGTAGGGCAGTCGAGGACTTCATCGCGGCACTCGCTTTGGCACGTGAGACATTGGATTCTCAGGAAGTGGATCGAGTTGCGCGTTTGATGGCGTGGCTAATGGCTCATGTCGCGGAGGATAAATCGACTGGAATGCGCTTGGTTGGAGCTCTGGAGCAACTGATGGAGAACCCCAATGCTCATATCATCATTGGATCGCCCGATATGGGAGGCGCGCCAGCCGGACAACCACCGGCAGTCAGCGATGGTAGCGAGGAGTGACGTCTATGGTGCGCGTGATGGCGTCTTGCTTCTTTGGGGGACGGTAATTTAGGCCGAATGCCTCCGCGATCGCCCGGATAGCTGCCTCGAAACCACGGCGATATAAGCGCATCTCCGGAGAGTCGATCTCGCTTGCGATATCCAGATTCGCTGAATCTACC
>JAADGJ010000063.1 GCA_013152435.1 Chloroflexota bacterium
GGCGCAGCCGAGCTGCGCCGCCACCACCACCCATTCTCAGGTCCCCCCTCCCAGCGAAGCGGATTGGGGAGGGGGGACGACAGGGGGTGGGGTACGTTTGGCCGCGCCGTGTGCCGGAGAAAACCGAGAAGGCCTACACAGACACAACATCTTTCGCCACCCGCAGGGCCGACCTTGAGGAGTGAGCCATTCCTCGCCCCTGCCAGGTGTCACGCATGCCGATCCGGAGGGACTCCGCCCCTCCGGGCCTCCCCACAGCAGGAGCAACGACATTTCCTAAGACGGCGCCGGTTCGTCCTTATCACAGCTGTGCGTGAGGGGATTGTGCTATACTATCCCCAGGAGTGGGAAGATGGCCCCTCGTGCGATCATCCATATGGATCTGGACGCGTTCTTCGTGGCCGTGGAGCGGCTGCGCGACCCCCCCCTGGTGGGACGGCCGGTTGTGGTCGGCGGTCGCCCGGAGCGCCGAGGCGTGGTCGCGTCGGCGTCCTACGAGGTGCGCCCCTTCGGCATTCGATCCGCCATGCCGATGGCACAGGCGGTCCGCCTGTGCCCGGACCTGGTCATCGTGCCCTCGCACTATCGGCTCTACCGTCACTATTCCGATCGCGTCATGGCCATGCTGCGGGAGATCACGCCGCTGGTGGAGCCCATCTCCATTGATGAGGCCTTCCTGGACGTGACGGGATGCGAGCGGCTGTGGGGGCCTCCCGCCGACCTGGCCGCCTGGTTGCAGGAGCGCATCCAGGCCGAGCTGGGCCTGGATGCCTCGCTGGGGGTGGCGACCAACAAGCTGGTGGCCAAGATCGCCTCGGACCTGCGCAAGCCACGTGGGTTGGTCGTCGTGCCTCCCGGCGAGGAGCAGGACTTCCTGGCCCCTCTGCCGGTGGAACGCCTGTGGGGTGTGGGGCCGGCCACCGCCCGTCGGCTGCGGGAAATGGGCATCCGCACCATCGGCGATCTGGCGGCCTGGCCCGTGCGTGACCTCCAGGCCCGCTTCGGCGTCCATGGCGAGGCTTTATGGCAACACGCGCATGGCCGGGATGACCGTCCGGTGGAGCCCGAGAGCGAGCCCAAGTCCATCAGTCGGGAGACCACCTTCGCCCGTGACGTCGCGGACCCGGAGCGATTGCGGCGTACGCTCCTCTGGCTGAGCGAGGAGGTAGCCGTGCGGCTGCGGCGTCATCATATGCGGGCCCGCACCGTGTTCATCAAGCTGCGCTATGCGGATTTCACCACTCTCACCCGACAGGCCACCCTCCCCGATCCTACGGACCAGGCCGCGGTCGTCTATGAGCATGCCTGTGGCCTCTGGCGCAGGGTATGGACGCGCACGCGCTCGGTACGCCTGTTGGGCGTGGGTGTGACGAACTTCGTCGGCCCCGAGCGACAGCTCTCCCTCTTCCCGGAGCGGGACGATCGCCAGGAGCGGTTGAGCCAGGCCCTGGATCGTATCCGGGAGCGCTTCGGAGATCACGCCATCGTGCGTGCCTCCTTGCTGGAGGCCTTGGCCGAGGAGCCCGTTCGTCGCGTCCGTTAATGCGGACCCTGGGAGATATCGTCCAGGCGCACCGGGATCGCTCGATCCAGCGTGATCTCCGTCAGGCTCACCCGGCATGTGAACGCCCAGACCTCCACGCCCGCGTCGGCCGCCGCGCTCAGCGTGCGGGTAAAGGTCGGGTCGGCCGCCGCGTTGGGGGCAAAGGCGTGGGCGTCCGATCGCTGCACGACGAAGATGACCGCCGCCCGGGCGCCCTCCTGTCGCAGTCGGATCAGCTCCTCCAGGTGGCGAGCACCGCGCGATGTGGGCGCGTCGGGGAACAGCGCCACGCCATCCTCGACCAGGGTGACCGACTTCGCCTCCACCCAATAGGGCTCTCCTGCCCTCCACAGGCGCAGGTCCAGCCGGCTGTGGCCTGATCGCACCTCTTGTTCCAGTTCCTCGCACTCGGTGAACGGGGACAACCGTCCCTCCCGCCAGGCTTCGGCCAGCAGCGGGGCGGGCAGGCGGGCGTCGATGGAGACCAGGGTGTTCGCGTAGGCCACCAGCCGGAGGTCGTATGCGGTCTTGCGTCCCTGGGTGGAGGCCCGGCTCACCCAGATCGGGGTCCCCGGCACGAAAAGCTCGCTCAATCGGCCGGAGTTGGGGACGTGGGCCGCGGCCGGACGCCCATCGATCTCGATGGTGGCCCGGAAGCGGTTGTCCCGACGCACGAATCGGGCGGGGAGCAGGGGAGGCAGTCTCATGGGCCGGTCCTGTCTTCCAGGGACTGAAGCGTGGCATCCAGCTCGGCCACCGAGGTGATCCGGGCCGCGGTTCGGAGGAACGCTGCCAGGGAAGGGCTGGCCTGGCGCAGCCGGGTGAGCTTGGGGCCGATGGGATCGACTGCCCCCGGGCTGATGGCGTAGCTCCCGTGGAAGGCGAAGTACGCCTGGTTCAGCCGACGGATCGTGTAGCCGTGGGCGAGGAAACGCTGTCGGCGGGCCTCCATGAACGCTTCCGCCTCATTCACATACCCTTTCGCCAGCAGAGCATCCACGGCCAGCCGGGTCGCCCGCATCTCCCTCCCGAAGTCGAACTCCTTTTGTTCGATGGGGCGTTGCTGGCTGGTTGGGATGCGCTTGGGCGGCACCAGGTCGGGATAGAACCGGGCCAGCGCCTTGGCTCCCACCTCATCGCCGACGATGGAGGCCACGGTCTCGTTCAGCGTCACGGTGTCGTTGTTATCGTAGTAGTGCCAGCCCAATGGGCGAAAGGCCAGATAGTTGTGAGTCCACTCATGGGCGATGGTGCTGAGGATCCAGGCCAGGCTGGCGCGATCGATCACCATAGTGGGGAACGCGCCGAAGCCGCCCACCCCTTCCACCAATGCCGACAGGTCGCTCAGGGATTCCACCTGGGTCTCCAGCATGACCTGTCGATCCAGGGGTAGGTCGGATTCCAGGTAAACGCCCATATACAGCTCGATGCGGGAGCGCGGCGAGACGATCAGGTAGTACGGCGGCTCGGAGAAGGCGAACTTCACCGGCGGCCACACCTGGCCCAGCACCGTCAGCCCCTCATCCGCCAACACCGTGCTGATCTGGGTTTGTAGGACGGCCTCGGCGATGGGGCGACGGGCCTCCTGGACCCGTCGCAGGGCCATCTCCTCCTTTCGCATCGCAGCTGTGGCGGCATCCGGATCTTGTACGGAATCGTCCGCGTAGATCCGTTCGATGGCTCCTTCCAGCTCCCCGATGCGGCGGGCCGTGGCCACGTAGTCCCGCACGATCTGGATCTGCCGGGACGGTGGTAGGCCCCTGGCCGGATTGTCGATCGATTCCCATGCCTTCTGCGCCAGCCCCTGGATCTCCCAGGCCCACAGGTTGAACTCGTACGGGCCGGTGAGGGTGCGTATGTGATATCTCAGTTGTTCGTCGGGAGGGATGTACTCGCCGGGGATAGCCGTCAGGATGAAGGCGATCAGGAAGGCCAGCATACCCCATCGGAGGGCTGACCGGAGGGCGCGCCGTCCCGCCTCCATGATCCTTTGTGGGGTCTCATGGAGCCGCGGATGGGGATGTGATCGAGGTTCTGGCCGAAGCACGCGGGCGCTCTCTTTCGATGTGATCGTTCGGATGCGTTGGGACGTATTATACCCGATCTCGGAAGAAAGGCGTTGGACGAGGGCGTCCGGTGGTCGGTTTTGCGAAGATCGCCTTTGACGGCCCTGATGGTATATGCTATCATCGCCATGAGTTTGTCCGGCCGGGGAGTGGTTCACCAAGAAGGGAGGCGGAGTTGTCCTTTCCCACGACTCATGTAGAGGATCTGGAGATCACCCGGCTCATCTGCGGGACCAATGGCTTCCTCGGCTATTCCCACTTCAGCGCGGCTCGAGATCGCTGGATCCGGGAGTACTTCACCGTCGAGCGGATTGCGGAGGTGATCGGCCGCTTCGCCGAGCTGGGGGTCAACGCGGTGATGGGCCCCCTGGATGATAAGCTGATCGCGGCGCTGGAGCAGGTGGAGCGGGAGACGGGGACGCGCATGATCTACATCGCCACGCCGGGCGGTCATACCGTGGATGAGGTGATCGAGGGCGTACGCCGCTCGGCCGAGGTGGGGGCTCGCATCTGCATGCCGCATCAAATGTACACGGACACGCATCTGGTGCCGGCCGAGACGCGCATCGAGGGGATCGAGCCGATCCTGGAGGAGATCCGGAGGCTGGGGATGATCCCCGGGTTGAGCACCCATCGTCCTGAGACGATCACGGTGTGCGATCAGGCCGGATATGATGTGGCGACCTACATCCAGCCGTACAATGCCATCGGTTTCCTGTGTCAGGTGGAGACGGACTGGATCGGCCGGGTGATCCGAGACACTCCCAAGCCGGTGATGTGCATCAAGCCGCTGGGCGCAGGCCGCATCCTCCCTCCCACGGGCCTGCAATTCGTCTTCTCCACCTGTAAACCCGCTGATATGGTGGTCATCGGCACCATGAACGTGTATGAGGCCGAGGAGGATGTGCAGATCGCCCTGGAGATCCTGACCGGCGCTCCGGCGGGCCGAGAGCTCACCTTCTCACGAAGCAAATCCGTTTTGACCGAGCGCGGGCAGTGAGCCTTCGAGATGTGCGGCTCGTCACCGCCGCCATGGTGACGTGGGATGTTCTGGTCCAGGCGCTGAACCGGGGATATAGTGACTACTTCGAGACGGTTCATACGACGGTTCGGCAGTTGCAGCGGATGACGGCCGCCTGGGATGTGGACCTGGAGGGTTCGGCGGTTGCCCTATCCGGCGATGGCGAGCCGATCGGCGTGGGGCTTTTGGGATTGCGCGGGGGGCGGGCCTGGATAGGGGGCCTGGCCGTCGTGCCGGAGTGGCGGCGTCAGGGGTTGGGGCGTGCCTTGCTGGATCGCCTGATCGCGGCGGCCCATGAGCGACGGGCCCGACACATCACCCTGGAGGTGCTGTGCGAGAACGAGCCCGCCATCGCGCTGTATCGATCTGCCGGGTTCTATGTGCGCCGGGAGTTGCTGAGTTGGGAGCGGTCGCCGGAGGTAGGGACGCTCCCGGTGCCCGCCGCGCGCGCGGCGCCGGTGGAGGCCGCCTCCCTCATCGCCGACTTCGATGCCTGGCACGCGCAGCCTCCCTGCTGGCAGCGGGAATTGCGCTCCTTGCGGCCCTTTTTGCGACGTCTTGATGGTTGGGCTTTGATGGAGGCGGGACGGCCGGTCGCGTACGCGCTCACGCTGGGACAGGCTGATCAGCTCACGCTCGTGGATATCGGCATTTCCCCTGAGATCAACGTGCGGTCCGCCGCCCGGCCGCTGCTGCAGTCGCTTCAGTTACTCCATATGGATAGCGTACTCATATTGCACAATCAACCGGCGGGCGACCCGCTTAATCACGTTCTGGCCGCCCTGGGTTTTCGCGTGGATCGTCGGCAGTACGAGATGCGGCTGGCGCTGGTGGAGGGGGATCCGTAAGGGCGATCGGCCGATCGCCCTTGCTTTAGGCCCATGGCGAGCCCACAAAGGGGGCATGGAAGGGCCTCCTCCCGTCTAAATATCCTCTCTTCCGCCTTGTACCTGCCCTTTCCCGGCCTGATTCAGGTGGACAAAGCCGGGCAGTGCGGGTGAGGGGCGGAAACCGGGAAGTTGCTTTGGGGAGGCTGCGTCCTTCAATGCTCCCCGCTGTATTTCCACCGAACAAGATACACGATCCCGTTTGCAATGTGGTTGCACCTGTCGAAAGGTATGCTATCATGAGAAAAGAGCGCTGGGATCAGGAGGAAGACCATGGTGGATAGGCCGACGGTTGGGTTCATCGGTCTGGGGATCATGGGGAAGCCCATGGCCCTCAACGTGCTCAAGGCGGGGTTCCCGCTGGTGGTGCATAACCGCAGTCGCGGCCCGGTGGAGGAGCTCGTCGCGGCCGGGGCCGAGGACGGCGGCTCCCCCAAGGGCGTGGCCCAGCGGGCGGAGATCATCCTCATGTGCCTGCCCGACTCCCCCGACGTCCAACTGGTGGTGGAGGGGCCCGAGGGCGTCTTCGAGGGGATCGGCCCGGGCAAGGTGATCGTGGACATGAGCACCATCTCGCCGGTGGTGGCGCGAGATCTGGCGGCTAAAGCGGAGAAGCTGGGGGCGGAGATGCTGGACGCGCCCGTCTCCGGTGGGGACATCGGCGCCCGGCAGGGGACGCTCTCCATCATGGTCGGCGGCAAGCACCCGGTCTTCGAGCGGGTCCTGCCCGTGTTCCAGGCGATGGGCAGGAACATCGTTTATGTCGGCGAGGCCGGGGCCGGCCAGGTGACCAAGGCGTGTAACCAGATCGTGGTGGCGCTGACCATCGAGGCCATCAGCGAGGCGCTGGTGCTGGCGGCGAAGGCCGGCGTGGACCCGGCCAAGGTACGGGAGGCGTTGCTCGGCGGCTTCGCTCAGAGTCGCATCCTGGACGTGCACGGCCAGCGCCTGTTGGATCGCAACTTCCAGCCGGGCTTTAAGACCCGCCTCCACTACAAGGACTTGAAGATCGCCCTGGAGACGGGGCGGACGTACGGCGTGCCGTTGCCGGTCACCGGCCTGGTGCACGAGTTCTACGGGGCGTTGATGGCGACGGACAAAGCGGAGCTGGATCATTCCGCCCTGGCCACGCTGATCGAGCAGATGGCTGGGACGGAGGTGAGGGGGGCATCATGACGGTCGAGCCGTTGACGCCTGAGGAGCTG
Source organism: Chloroflexota bacterium (assembly GCA_013152435.1). Taxonomy (NCBI): domain Bacteria; kingdom Bacillati; phylum Chloroflexota; species Chloroflexota bacterium. Next base: position 6,723 of record JAADGJ010000063.1, read on the forward strand.
GAGACGTTGCGGACGATCCCCACGCCCGCCGTCTCCAATGCCATTGAGCTGTTCGATGTGCGGCCGCGCACGGAGGGGTTCATGGGGCCGGAGGTGCGGCAGATGTTCCCCTCGCTGCCGCCCATCATCGGCTACGCGGTGACGGCGCGCACGGTGTCCGCCCATGAGCCGGGGCCCAAGGGCCCGGCCTCCCGTCCGGACTACTGGCGCTATCTGGAGGCCAGCAGCCCCAGGCCGCTCATCGCCGTGGTGGAGGACCTGGACGATCCGCCGGCCATCGGCGCCTTCTTCGGCGAGGTGAATTCGAACATACATCGGGCGCTGGGATGCGTGGGCGCCATCACCAACAGCGGCATCCGGGACATGGACGAGGTGGAGGCGCTGGGCTTCCCCATCTGGGCGGGCAGCGTCATCGTCTCCCACGCCTACGTGCACCTGGTGGATTTCGGCACCCCAGTGCGGGTGGGCGGCCTCGTGGTTCGGCCGGGCGACCTGCTCCTGGCCGATCGGCATGGCGTCATCCAGATCCCGCTGGAGATCGCCCGGGAGATCCCGGAGGCCGTGCGCAAGATCGAGGTGCGGGAGAAGACCATTATCCAGTACTGTCAGTCGCCCGGCTTCAGCGCGGACGGCCTGGCCGATCTGGTCGCTCGGCTTTCCTAGATCTTGGGTGTGAAGGTGCAACGCACCTCCGCATCAGGCATGTGAGCTTTCCTCGGCTCGTCTTAGAGAGTGCCTGAGAAATGCCGGTACCCCTGCTATGGGGAGGCCCGGAGGGGCGAAGCCCCTCCGGAAAAAGCCCTTCTTCCGCCTTTAACCTGCCTGGCCTCGGCCTGGGCCCTTCGGGAAGGGCCGAGAAAGGCAGGTGCAGGCCGGAGAAGTGGGATTTCCGTGGAGGGGAGGACCCCTCCACACCTCCCCCTGTGGAGCTGGTCGTTGAGGGAGCCCCTCAGACACCTTACCGGTAAATTTTCAGACACGCTCTTATAATCGTCTTCTACATGGCGGGCAAGGGTGCGTTGCACCTTTATGAGATTTTCGGTGATGGATATGACCAGCGACGAGGAAGGGAGAGGTGGAAGGATGCGTAACGGCTACAACGGTAAGATCTTGCACGTGGATCTGACCGAGGAACGCTGGTGGGTCGAGGAGCCGAATGATCTGGTCTATCGGAAGTACCTGGGGGGGAGTGCGCTCTCCTCTTATTTCTTGCTGCGGGATTTGAGACCGGGTGTGGATCCTCTGGGGCCTGAGAATCTGCTGATCTTCATGACCAGCGTGATCAACGGCTTCCCCCTGTCCGGCGCCAACCGCTACAGCGCGGCCGGGAAGTCTCCGCTGACGGGCGGGTTCGGCGAGTCGGAGGCCGGCGGATATTGGGGGCCGGAGCTGAAGCGGGCGGGGTTCGATGGGATTATCGTCCACGGCCGGGCATCGCGTCCCGTCTACCTGTTCATCCACGATGGCGAATGCGAGATCCGGGACGCCCGACGTTACTGGGGACAGCTCTCCGGCGAGGTGCAGGATGGCCTGGAGGAGGAGATCGGCGACAAGCGCATTTGTGTCTTGCAGACGGGCGTCGCCGGGGAGAACGCGGTGCGCTTCGCCGCCATGACGAACCAGCTACGCCATTACCACGGCCGGACGGGGTTGGGCGCGGTGATGGCCAGTAAGAACCTGAAAGCCATCGCCGTGCGGGGGACCGGACGGCTCGTCCCGGCGGATCCGGAGGCTGCCCGCCGTGTGCTGCAATGGTTCCGAGAGAACTATGACCACGAGGCCGATATGCGGCACCGGCACGGCAGCGCCAACGGGCTGATACCGCTGGATCAGGATGGCATCCTGCCCACGCGCAACTTCCGGGATGGCTCCTTTGAGCACGCCAAAGAGATCTCCGGGCCCGCCATGTCCGAGACCATTCTGGTCAATCGGGGCACGTGTTTTGCTTGCGCGATCGCCTGTAAGCGGGAGGTGGCGGTCCCAGAGCGGGGTGTGGTCCCCAAGTACGGCGGCATGGAGTACGAGACCATCGCCGCCAACGGATCCCTGTGCGGCGTGGGCGATTTGAAGGCCATCGCCGAGGCGTCCCAGTGGCTCAATCGCTACGTGCTGGACAGCATCTCGACCGGAGCGGTCATCGCGTTCGCCATGGAGTGCTACGAGCATGGCATCCTGACCCGTGAGGATACTGACGGGATCGAACTGGTGTGGGGTAACGGGGACGCGGTGATCCAGATGATCCATAAGATCGCCCGCCGCGAGGGGATCGGTGACCTGCTGGCGGAGGGGGTCAAGCGGGCGGCGGCCAAGCTGGGACGCGGAGCCGAGCGCTTTGCCCTGCATGTGAAGGGGCAGGAGCTGCCCATGCACGAGCCGCGTGGTAAGCGCGGTCTGAGCATCGCCTACGCCACCTCTCCCACGGGCGCCGATCACATGGAGGCGCCGCACGATCCCTTCTACGAGAGCTTTGGTAACTATCATCATGAGTTCAGTCAGATCGGACTGCTGGAGCCGATCGATCGACTGGACCTGGGGCCGGCGAAGGTCCGGGCCTTTTTCTACACCCAGGCCGCCTGGAGCCTGTACAACTGCGTGGGCATGTGCGACTTCGTGGGGGTGCCCATCGGGATCCTGGCGCTGGAGCCCCTCCGGGATTACGTGAACGCGGTCACCGGGTGGGACATGAGCCTGTTCGAGCTGCTCAAGGTGGGGGAGCGGGCGAACGTCATGGCCCGCCTCTTCAACCTGCGAGAGGGTTTCACGGCGGCCGATGATACGTTGCCGCAGCGGATGTTCGAGCCACTCCAGAACGGCGCGTTGAAGGGGGAGGCGATCGACCGGGAGGAGTTCGAGCGAGCACTGAAGTTGTACTACCAGATGGCCGGATGGGACGAGCAGGGGGTGCCGACGTATGCCAAGCTGGCGGAGTTGGACCTCCTGTGGACCGTGGAGGGTTCGGAATGAGGCCGCGAGTCTGGGTGGAGCGGAGGCTGGCTCCGGAGGCGTTGGCCCGCTTGACCGCGGCAGTCGACGCCATCACCGAGGCGGACATGGATCAGCTGCCCGGCTGTCACGCGGCCATCATCAGCTCGCTGCCGGCCGCCGATGGCACGTTCATGGATCGCGCCGGGCCGACCTTGCGGGTGATCGCCCGGGCCGGGATCGGCGTGGATAATGTGGACATCCCGGCCGCTACGGAGCGGGGCATCCTGGTGGTGAACACCCCGGACGCCCCCACCGAGTCCACGGCCGAGCACGCCGTCGCCCTCTTGCTTGCCGTGGCCAAGCGGGTGACGGCCGGCGATAGGGGGCTGCGCGGCGCCGACATCCCCCGGTCTCAGCTGTTCGGCACGGAGGCGCGCGGGCGGGTGTTGGGCGTGGTGGGCTTCGGGCGTATCGGGCGGCGCGTGGCCGAGATCTGCGCGCTGGGATTGAAGATGCGGGTCATCGCCTATGATCCCTACGTCGATCGGGAGCGGGCGGACGCGTTGGGCGTGGAGATGGTGGATAGCCTGGAGGCGTTGTTGGAACGGGCCGACTTCGTCACGTTGCACGTCGCGCTGACGCCGGAGACGCGCCATCTGATCGGCGAGCGGGAGCTGCGGCGTATGAAGCCGGGCGCGTATCTGATCAACGTCAGCCGGGGGCCTGTGGTGGACGAGGCGGCGCTGATCCGGGCCCTGGAGGAGGGGCACCTGGCCGGGGCCGCCCTGGACGTGTTCGACCCGGAGCCGCCGTCGCCGGAGAACCCGCTCCTTCACATGGACAACGTGGTGGTCACCCCCCATACGGGCTCCTTCACGGATCTGGGGGTGAAGGCCATGAGCGAGGGAGCCGTAGAGCAGGTGCTACAGGTGCTGCGCGGGGAGCGACCGTCCTTCCTGCTGAATCCGGAGGCCTGGCCCGGCCGCGCGGCGGATCCGGTACTGGAAAGCGACACGTAACACGCAACACGCAATACGCGACACGCAATACGCAACACGCAACACGTAACACGTAAGGGAGCGGTCAACATGCGTGACAACAAGGTTCGAGCTGCCTTGAAGCGCGGCGAGCCCGTGATCGGCACGATGGTGGCGGAGATGCGTTCCCCAGCCATCGCGCTGCTGTTCGCCAACGCGGGGTTCGACTTCATGTTCATCGATATGGAGCATGGGGCCTACGACCTGGCGACGGTATCGGATATCATCAAGGTCGCCCGGCTGGCTGGTATCGTGCCGTTGGTCCGGGTGCCGGATGGCCGGTATCACTTCATCGCTCGCGTCCTGGATGCGGGGGCCATGGGGGTCATGGTGCCGCGCGTCGAGACGCGGGAGCAGGTGGAACAGGCGGTGGCGGCGCTGCGATATCCGCCCGTGGGCGTGCGCGGCTGTTCCACTGCGAAGGGGAACAGCGACTACCGCGGCGGGCCGCTGTGGGAGTTCACCCAGCATGCCAACGAGAACATCCTGGCGGTGATGCAGATCGAGCGCAAGGCGGCCATCGAGCACATCGATGACCTGCTCTCGGTGCCCGGCGTGGATGTGGCGCTCATCGGCCCGGCCGATCTGACGCTGTCGTTGGGCGCGCCCAGCCCGCAGGACCCCATGGTGCAGGAGGCCATTCAGAAGGTGGTCGATGCGGGCAAGCGGCATGGCGTGGCCACCGGCATTCATCTTCGGGATGTGAACGGGCTCAAGGCCTGGCGTGAGCGCGGCATGACCATGCTGACCTACTCCACGGAGGTGGACTTCATCATGACGGGTGCTCGCGCCGGCATCGCCGAGTTGCGTGGCTGAGGGGGTGGGCGTGCCGACGATCGAAGCTTCCAAGCTGGCGGATTTCGTGAGCCGCATCTTTCAGGCCGTAGGCGCGACGGAGGATACCGCCCGTCTGGTGGCCGACTCCCTGGTGACCAGCGATCTGGCCGGCCACGCCTCGCACGGCGTCATCCGGGTGCCCCAGTATCTGGACGCCATCGCGACGGGGGGGATGGACCCGGCGGCTGAGCCCGTGATCGCCCACGAGACGGCGACGGTCGCGCGGGTGGACGCCCGGCGGGGGTTCGGGCAGTTAGGCGCGCACTTCGCCATGAGCGTGGCCATCGAGAAGGCCCGATCGCAGGGCGTGGCGGCCGTGGGGCTGTTCAACTGCTATCATGTGGGCCGCCTGGGCGAGTGGGTGGAGATGGCCGCGAGGCAGGCGATGATCGGCCTGGCGTTTTGCAACGGCGGGCGGCCAGGCGGGGCGGTCGCGCCCTATGGCGGCGCCGAGCGTGTTCTGGGAACGAACCCCATCGCCGCCGCGGTGCCGGTGGCCGGACGGCCGCCCATCGTGATCGACTTCGCCACCAGCGCCACGGCCGAGGGCAAGGTCCGGGTGGCCCGCAATCGCGGCCAGCGGGTGCCCGAGGGATGGATCCTGGACGCCCAGGGACGGCCGAGCACGGATCCACACGATTTCTATGAGGGAGGGGTGCTGCTTCCCGCGGCCGGCCATAAGGGGTATGGCCTCTCGTTGCTGGTGGAGTTCCTGGGCGGCGTCCTGACCGGGCGAGGCTGTCCAGCGCTCCCCGGCTTCCTCCCCGGGAATGGCGTGCTATTCCTGACGCTGTCGATCGAAACCTTCCGGCCGGTGGATGCGTTTCTGGAGGAGGGGGCGGCGTTGTGCGATCGGATCAAGGCCGTGCCGCCCGCCGAGGGTTTCGATGAGGTGCTATTGCCGGGGGAGCCCGAGCACCGGGCTGCGGAGCGTCGTCAACGGGAGGGCGTGCCGGTAGACGAGGCCACCTGGTCGCAGTTGGTGGAGGCGGCCGCTGAGTTGGGGGTCCCCATGCCCGACTGATCTCAGGGCGCCTGGATGCTGCTGGGGGGATTCCCGTTGGCCTCCCCCTCATTCATTCGTGTACGTCGTGTTGGACAAAGCCCTGTCGTTCAGGTAGAATCTGGGGGAAGGCGCACCGCCTTCGTCGGCCCGTAGCGATCTCAAAGGGTCAGGGCTGGGATGGGCTCATCTCCCGGAGATGTGCAGATGGTGGTGGCCTCGCGTGGCCGGGCCGCCATCTCTCACATGCGTTTCATGGGATGGGCCGTTGTGCTTTCCCTCGATCTGGGCTGGATGGTAGCACTGCTCTGAGCGGTGCTGCCGGTCTGATCATCGTCCGAAAGAGCTCTGTCATCATGGAGGAACGGGTGTCCCCACAGGAAGAATTAGAACGCATCGCTGCCGAGATACGTTCATGCACGCTGTGTCCGTTGGCGAGGAGTCGCACCAACGCGGTGCCGGGAGAGGGGCCCGCCGATGCGGAGATCATGTTCATCGGCGAGGGGCCTGGGTTCCATGAGGACCGACAGGGTCGACCTTTCGTGGGGGCGGCCGGCCGGTTCCTGGAGGAATTGCTGGCCAGCATCGGCCTCACTCGGGATCAGGTGTACATCACCAATGTGGTGAAGTGTCGCCCGCCGGGGAACCGTGACCCGCAGCCGGAGGAGTTGAAGGCCTGCCGGCCGTATCTGGACCGCCAGATCGACGTGATCAAGCCGAAGATCATCGTGACGTTGGGGCGGTACTCCATGGCTCGCTATTTCCCCGGCGCCTCCATTTCACGGATTCACGGGCGGCCCAAGCGCGTGGGGGATATCATCTGCTTCCCCATGTTCCACCCGGCGGCGGGGCTGCATCAGCCGCGCTGGCGGCCGCTCATCGAGGAGGACATCAAGAAGCTGCCCGGGCTACTGGAGGAGGCGCGACATCGGCAGGCGGCCGAAGCGCGAGAGGACGGCGAGGACGACGTGGATCGGTACGAGCAGCTGAGCCTGTTCTAACCCGGAAGCGGGATCGAAAGGAAGAGGAGGGGCGAAGGGGCCATCCCTCCTCTTCTTTTTAGATGCGTCCTCGCTCGGGAACTCCTTACGAGGTCCCGTGAGGGGCTCGCGAGCGGGGTGTGTTACCAGGTCAGGAGTCCCTTGTGGACACATGGTGAGAGGATTCCTGCGATCGCGTTGCAGATGTCGAGCGGTCGAGAGCGCTCCAGGTAGCAGGTCGATCGCGTTGGACATCCGGGCTTTCGTCCCGGCGGGTGCCCAACGCGATCGGACTGTTGCCCTCTGGAGATCCGGTCCGGTTTCCCCGGGCGCGTAGCTCTCCGGTGAAGAGATGGGAGGCGATGGGCAGTGCGAGAGGGTGTGTTGCGGGTTGTCCCCCTGGGCGGTGTGGGCGAGTTTGGCAAGAATATGATCGTCCTGGAGTATGGCGATGATGTGGTGGTGATCGACGCCGGCCTCATGTTCCCGGAGAGCGACATGCTGGGCATCGACCTGATCATCCCAGACATCGACTACCTGATCGAGCGCCGCGATCGGGTGCGCGGGTTGATCCTGACGCACGGGCACGAGGACCACATTGGGGCGCTGCCCTACCTGCTGCCCCAGATCGAGTTGCCGGTCTACGCCACGCGGCTCACCCGGGGTCTGGTCGAGGTCAAGCTGCGCGAGCATCGGCTGCTCCGCCAGGCCGATCTGCACACGATCACCGAGCATGACGTCCTCCACCTGGGCGCCTTCATCATCGAGTTCTTCCACGTCTGCCACAGCTTCCCCGACGCGCTGGGCGTGGCTGTGCACACACCGGTGGGCACGGTGGTGCATGCCACGGATTACAAGTTCGATCCCCATCCGGTGGATGGCCGCCCCACCGACGAGGCCAAGCTCTCCCGGTTGGGCGATGAGGGAGTGCTTCTTCTGCTGTCCGACTCCACGAACGTGGAATCGGGCGGGTATACCCCATCGGAGCAGGAGATCGGGGAGACCTTCGAGCAGATCTTCTCCGAGGCCCCTGGCCGCATCATCGTGGCGACGTTCGCCTCCAACCTCTCCCGCGTGCGACAATTGATCGAGGTCTCGCGTCGCCATGGCCGACGCATCGGCGTGGTGGGGCGGAGCATGGTCAACAACGTGCGCATGGCCGTGGCGCTGGGGTATCTGGACCTGAAGGGGGATGAGCTGCTGAGCATCGATGAGATGAACGGCCTGCCCGCCCGTCAGGTGACGATCATCTGCACCGGGAGCCAGGGCGAGCCGTCTTCCGTGTTGGTGCGGATGTCGGTGGGGGAGCATCATCAGCTTCACATCCGGCCGGGGGATACGGTCGTGCTCTCCGCGACGCCTATCCCGGGCAACGAGGAGATGATCAACCGCACCATCGACAACCTCTTCCGGCAGGGGGCCAACGTGTACTATCACGAGCTATCCGATGTGCACGTCTCCGGCCATGGCAGCCGGGAGGATTATCGGGCGATGCTGAGCCTCACCCGGCCGCGCTTCTTCGTGCCGGTCCATGGCGAGTATCGGCACCTGGTCCTGCATGGGCGGTTGGCGGAATCTCTGGGCATCCCCCGGGAGAACATCTTCATCATCGAGAGCGGGCAGGCGTTGGAGCTGGGGCCGGATTGGTGTCGTCTGGCCGAGCGGGTGACGGAGGGCCATGTCCTCGTGGACGGCCTGAGCGTCGGGGATCTCAGCCAGGTCGTCCTGCGCGATCGGCATCATCTGGCGCGAGACGGCTTCGTCGTCGCCATCATCGCCCTGGACGAGACGACGGGACAGATCGTGGCGCCACCGGAGGTGCTCACCCGGGGGTTCGTTTACTCGGAGGAGGAGGAGGACTTCATCGAGATGGCGAGGGCGCAGATCTGGCATGTGCTGGAGGACAGCTACTCCCAGGCTGCCCTCGCCGCCAAGATCCGTCGGATCCTGGCCGAGCTGTGTTACGCGGAGACGCACCGCCGGCCCATGATCCTGCCGGTGATCCTCAACGTGTGAGCCCCCTGTGGAAGCGGGAATAGCACGCTAGCCCTCGATGTACTTCTCCAGGTCGGGCGGGCCCTTCAGAAGCGGCAACAGCTCGCGCCACACCTCTCGATCCTCGGGGTTCCGGATCTCGGGCACGAAGCCGAACTTGAGGTACAGGTGGATCGCTGGGATCCGTGCCGTCGAGGTGATCAGGTACGCCCGGTCGTGTCCCAGCTCTCGCAGCCGACGACACACAGCCGTCATCAGCGGCTTGGCCAGCCCGCGCCCCTGCATGGCGGGCACGATGGCCACCCAGTGTACCCGGCCGTACACCCTCCCCTTATAGTTCTCGTCGAACCAGGCCGTCGCCGTCCCGATCACGTTGCCGTCCGCGTCCACCAGGTAGTATTGCCGCTCCGCCAGGAGCTGCGGGTCCGTGCCGAACTCACGGACGAACAGCTCGGGCGTGATGGTGCTGTACCGATCGGCCTCCAGGTGGATCCGGACCCAATGCTCCTCGTCGCCGGGCTGGTAGCGGCGAAGGGAGAACCCGGGCGGGAGCTCGTATTCGGGGATATCGTTCAGGTGCTCTCGCACCATGGCGATCGAGACGTTGCGTTGTACGATGTCCATACGCTCACCTGCCGAGGGTGGACTGGGTGGCGACAACGGGCACGGCATCTTCCTCCGGGCTGGCCTCGTCTACGAGTTCTCCCTGCATGGACCACGGTCCGGCCCACGTGATGCGGACCCGGGCCAGCCGGCCCTGCCAGCGATCGGGATGTTGGAAGAAGACCAGCTTGTTGGTGCGCGTGCGTCCCCGCCACTTTCCCTTATGTAGGCCGTCCACCAGGATCGTGACCGTTTGCCCCAGCAGGCGGCGATTGATCTCGCCTACGACCTTCTCTTGCAGCGCCTCCAGCGCCTTCAGGCGGCGCTTCTTCTCCTCGGGCGGGACATCGTCCGTCATGCGGCGGGCGGCGACGGTGCCGGGACGTGGGGAGTACATGGCCAGGTGGGCCTTGTCCAGCCGCAGCTCCGCCAGGATATCGTACGTGTGCTGGAATTGCTCCTCGGTCTCGCCGGGGAACCCGACGATGACGTCCGTGTGGATGGCGACGCCGGGGATGCGCTCACGGATGCGAGCGATGAGCGCCCGGTAGTCGTCGGCCGTGTACCCCCGACGCATGTTCGCCAGCACCTCATCGTCCCCGGCCTGAATGGGGACCTCGATCACCTCGCACACCTTGGGCAGGGTGGCCACGGCGTCCAGGATGCGGTCGCTCATGTAGTTCGGATGGGAGGTCAGAAACCGGATACGCCACAGCCCCTCGACCTCGTGCACGGCGTGGAGCAGGTCGGCCAGGTCGGGGCCGCCGGTATCGTACCCGTAGCGATCCACGATCTGGCCCAGCAGAGTCACCTCTCGCACGCCCTGGGCGACCAGATCTCGCACCTCGGCGACGATGTCCTCCAGCGGGCGGCTGCGCTCGACGCCGCGACGGTAGGGGATGATGCAGAAGGTGCAAGCGTGGGAGCAGCCGTAGACGACCGGGACGTGGGCGGTCACCGGGACCTCCCCGCCCAGCGCCAGGTGACGCACCGTCTGGGTCACGGAGGCCGTGTCCTGCCAGGTGTGGCGACGGATGGTCTCCAGTTGCTCGGCGGCGGCCGCCTCCGCGTCCAGGCTGTCCCCCGCCAGGCGCTCTAGAAGTGGGCCCGGGTCGGAGGGGGGCATGAAGACGTCGACGAACGGGAAACGCTCCTGCAGCTGGGGCGATGGCTTCACGCCCACCAGACAGCCCATCACGGCGATGATCGCGTCCGGCCGGCGCCGCTTGATGGGCTTGAGCGAGTTGATCCGGCCCACGGCCTTGTCCTCGGCGCCCTGACGCACCACGCAGGTGTTGAGGACGACCACGTCCGCCTGCTCCGCCTGCCGGGTGGGCTCGTATCCCAGCGCCTCCAGGCAGGCGGCTACATGCGCCGAGTCCGCCTCGTTCATCTGGCAGCCGATGGTCCAGATATGGTAGCGTTTCCTGCTCATCTTCCCTCCGGTGGTCCGGCTTCGTAGCGTCTCATTCCCCATCTCTGTCAGGCTTCCTCGCCTCTCCTGAGATGATCGCCATGTAGGCCCTTCCCCACACCTCGCTCCATCCCATGCGCAGCTCCGCCACATGTCGCTCTCGTGTGCTCATGTTCTCCCACTCGGGAAGGGTAGGCTTCTCCCGGATATCGCCCAGCGGGCGGAATTGCTCGTCGAAGAAGGCGATGACCGGGATACTGCGATATCGTCCCTCTTTCAGATATTGATCCATGAGGTCCGGGTTCGCCTCCCGCTTGAAAACGCGTGCGTCCAGGCGGCCGTTGCTCAGCTCGTTACACTGGGTCAGCACAGCCAGCGCGGGCGGCGCGGCCGGGCACCAATCCTCGGTGAGGATCATGACGCGTACGGGGGTGGAGAGGTTCTGGAAGAACGTTTTCACCTCATCGGAAAGCTTCACATCCTGCAGCCGGCGCAGGATCCGGCCTCGTGCTCTGGAAGTCTCGATATATTCGGCCAGCGGCATGCCCTGGCTCCAACGCTCTGCGTTCACCGCGCGTCCTCCAATTTTGATGATTTTGCTTTGTTTATTGTATCTAAGTTCGCGGGTGCGGGCAAACGGTGATGCCACGCGGTAGCGCATCTTGTTCGGTGGAAATGCGACGGGGGCTTTGGGGAGCCGCGCCCCCAAAAGAAACTCCTTGGTTTTCGCCCCTGACCTGCCTTGCCCACCCGGATCTGGCCGGGATCTGGGCGCGCTGGCTGATGGAAGGGGCGGTTATCGCCGTCCCGTGGCAGCGATCACCTCGGCCGGCTGTAGCGCTCGCTTGCCCTTCAGCACGCGCTTCAGGAACTGCCCCGTGTAGGACTTCTCCACCTCCGCCACCTGCTCCGGGGTGCCCTCGGCGATCACCCAGCCGCCCTTGTCGCCGCCCTCCGGCCCCAAATCGATGATCCAGTCCGCGTGTTTGATGACGTCCATGTTGTGCTCGATCACCAGGACGGTGTTCCCCTGGTCGACCAGCCGGTCCAGGACGGACAGGAGGCGGGCGATATCGGCGAAATGCAGGCCGGTGGTCGGCTCGTCCAGGATGTAGAGGGTGCGCCCGGTGGCCCGGCGGCTCAGCTCCTTGCTGAGCTTGACGCGCTGCGCCTCGCCGCCGGACAGGGTCGTGGCCGGCTGTCCCAGCTTGATGTATCCCAGGCCGACGTCATACAGGGTTTGCAGCTTGTTGCGGATGCGCGGGATATTCTTGAAGAACTCCATGGCCTCTTCCACGGTCATGTCCAGCACGTCGGCGATGGATTTGTCGCGGTACTTGATCTCCAGCGCCTCCCGGTTGTACCGCCGGCCGTGGCACACCTCGCATGGGACGTACACGTCGGGCAGGAACTGCATCTCGATCTTGATGATGCCGTCGCCCTGACAGGCCTCGCAGCGACCGCCCTTGACGTTGAAGGAGAACCGTCCGGGGCGATAGCCACGCGCCCGCGCCTCCGGCAGGCTGGCGAACAGCTCCCGAATGTAGGTGAAGACGCCGGTGTAGGTGGCCGGGTTCGATCGGGGTGTGCGCCCGATGGGGGATTGGTCGATGTCGATGACCTTGTCCAGGTTCTCCACCCCCAGGATGGCCTCGTGCTTACCCGGCTTCTCCTTGGCCCGGTAGAGGATCTGCGCCAGGCGCCGGTATAGCACGTCGATGATCAGCGTGGACTTGCCGGATCCTGACACGCCGGTGATCACCACCAGCTTGCCCAACGGGATGCGCACGTCGATGTGCTTCAGGTTGTGCTCGCTGGCGCCCTTGATGATCAGGTATTGCCCGTTGCCCGGCCGACGCGCCTCTGGGACCGGGATCTCCTTATCGCCGCGCAGGTAGGCGGCCGTCAGCGAATCCGGGCATCGCAGGAACTCCTCCAACGGCGCCGAGCAGACCACGTGGCCGCCCTTCTCGCCGGCCCCCGGACCCAGATCGACGATCCAATCGGCGGCGCGCATCATCTCCTCGTCGTGCTCCACCACCAGGACCGTGTTGCCCAGATCACGCAGCCCCGCGAGCGTGCGGATCAGCCGGGCGTTGTCGCGCTGGTGCAACCCGATGGAGGGCTCGTCCAGGATGTAGAGCACCCCCATGAGCTGGGAGCCGATCTGGGTGGCCAGGCGGATGCGTTGCGCCTCGCCGCCGCTGAGGGTGTTGGCCGCCCGATCCAGGGTCAGGTAGTCCAACCCCACGTCCGCCATGAAGCCGAGCCGGGCGTGGAGCTCCTTCAGGATCTGGCGGGCGATGGTATACTCGCGCTGCGTCAGCGGCGAATCGGACGGCACGCGCGTGGGATCGCCCTCGTCCTGGGTGCCCTGCAGCCACTCGATGAACTGGAGCGCCTCCGTCACGGACATGCGCGTGATGTCATGGATGTTCTTCCCGGCGATGGTGACCGCCAGGGCCTCGGGGCGCAGCCGCTTCCCCTCGCACGCCGGGCAGGGGCGGCTCGACATGAAGCGCTCCAGCTCGCTCTTCACGTAATCGGAGGTCGTCTCCCGGTATCGACGCTGGAGGTGGGGGATCACCCCCTCGAAGAACGTCTCGTATGTGCGCACGTGGCCTTGCGAGTTGCGGTAGCGGATGGTGATGGTATCGCCTCTGCGCCCGCCGTACATGAGGATATTCTTCTGTCGGGCGCTCAGCTCACGATAGGGCACCCGCATGGGGATCTCGTAGTACTCACAGACGGCGCGCAGCAGCTGGCTGTAATACGTCTCGCCCTGTCCCTGGCGCGGCGCCCATCCCGGCGCTTTGATCGCCCCTTCGGCCAGGGAGAGCGATGGATCGGGCACGATCAGATCCGGGTCGAACTCCAGCTGACTGCCCAGGCCGGTGCAGACCGGACACGCCCCATGTGGGCTGTTGAACGAGAAGGTGCGCGGCTCGATCTCCGGCAGGCTGATGCCGCAGTAGGCGCACGCGTAATGCTCCGAGAAGATGCGATCGCGCGGCGGATCGTGGGTGACGTCGCTGACCACCATCACGCCGTCGCCCATGCGCAGGGCGGTCTCCACCGAGTCGGCCAGCCGGGTGCGATCCAGCCCGGTGGGCTCATTGCCGTTGCTGGGAGGGCCTGGTTTGCGCACGATCAGCCGGTCCACCACCGCCTCGATGGTGTGATTCTTGTAGCGGTCCAGCTCGATGTCCTCATCGACCTCCCGGATCACGCCGTCCACCCGAACGCGCACGAAGCCGGCCTTGCGGATATCCTCGAAGATCCCCTTGTGCTCGCCCTTGCGATCCTTGATCAGCGGCGCCAGGATCAGGATGCGGCTGCCCTCCGGGTAGTCCATGATGGCGTCCACGATCTGCTCGACCGTTTGGGCGGAGATCTCCCGGCCGCACTGCGGGCAGTGGGGGATGCCGATGCGGGCGAACAGAAGGCGCAGGTAGTCGTACACCTCGGTCACCGTGCCCACGGTGGAGCGCGGGTTCCGGGAGGTGCCCTTCTGATCGATGGAGATCGCCGGGCTTAGCCCCTCGATCTGATCCACGTCCGGCTTCTCCATCAGCCCGAGGAACTGGCGCGCGTAGGCGGAGAGCGATTCGACGTAGCGGCGTTGTCCCTCCGCATAAATGGTATCGAAGGCCAGGCTGGACTTGCCCGACCCGGACAGCCCTGTAATGACCACCAGCTTGTCGCGGGGGATCTCCACGTCGATGTTCTTCAGGTTATGTTCTCGTGCCCCGCGAACGATCAATCGATCTTGTGCCATCGTTTGTCCTTATCTCCCCCACCCGTGGTGTGGTTTCCGATCTCTTGACCGCCAACCACCGCTCGGATCTTCTCGTCGCTTTTCCATGGCTTTCCCGCGAGGGTTGTAGGCGTGCGCTCATCTCATCGTGCCATGCGGGATGGCCTCGCCAGCTGATGCCGCAACGTTACATTTTAGCACGGTTGCGGGGAAACCCAAAACCGGTTCGTTGCGAGGTCAGGGCTTTTTCAAAGTCAGTGATGAAGGGGGCTCAACGGTGGGTGGTGGCGGCGGCGCAGCGGAGCTGCG